>CAZPJX010000060.1:0-17994 GCA_964586985.1 uncultured Gemmatimonas sp.
CAGACCCAACACCGGCTTGCCATCCTCGATCGCCCAACGTACGAGCTGCAGCTCCACCCGATCACGCGCCGGATCAAGATTGCCGCATTCAGGCCGAACCCCTTCACCGTACTCCGCCGGATTGATATCCACACCGCCCGGAATCAACAGCCCATCCAGACGCTCGTAGATCTCGCGCAGTGTCGCCAGATCGTCGTCCAGCAGCGGAATCATCCAGGGCACCGCACCCACCATGGTCGCCGCCAGGAAGTAGCGCTGATTCATTACCCAGGATGACGGCAGCGCCGGCGGGATGCCGTCGATGGAGTGCAGCGTCTGGGTAGTAAGCCCGATAGTCGGACGATAAGGACGGTACGACGAAGAACCCTGGGACATCAACGAGCCTCAACAAGAAAGGTCGGGACGTTCGAACCACCGCCCGCCGTGACGTTGAGGAGCGGGTCCGTGGCAATGCGCGTGAGACAACCGGACACGACCGTCCCGTTTGACAGAAACGGGGCCGTATCAAGCATCCGGTCCCCGAAATGTATCGCCCCGTCCACCATAGCCGGCCAGGGCTCACTGGGCAGGGTCACGCGCTCCTGTACGATATAGGGCTCCGCAAGGGCTGTCCGTAACGCCGCCTGCCAGGCATCATCGCTCACCGTCCACCCCAGGACGATGCCCTTGCCGCCGTATTCGTCGTTCGGCTTGAGCACCAGACGTTCCCGGTTCTCCGCGATGAACGGCAGGAGATCAACGCCACGCCCCTCATGCTGAGTGCGACGCTCTTCCACCACGCGAGTCCACGGCACATGTCGCTTGACGGCCTCGCGTTCCTCCACCGTGAGGAGGCCACCCTGCCGTTCATCACTTAAGACGGCAAGTGAGGCCTTCTTATGTAAAAGCTTGCAACGAAATGGGTTAACCATGCACACCGCACCGTCTCTCACAGCTCGCACGACGGGAGAATCCAGCCCCTCCTGGGTCACGAGTTCGTCGATCAACACGCGCTTGTAAATCATCGTGACGGGCTTGCCCGCGATGCTCAGGCGACCGCCGGAATACTCCGCGTCTCGCGGATCGCCGATGAATGCGTCGATGCCCCGCGCATGAAACTCGGCCTCGAAGAGCACGAACTCGCTATATGTGGGCACTTCCCGCCAATCGAGAATCACGACGGTCGGCTTCTCCCGCCGCCCACACCAGGCGTGATAGGCCTGGAGCAACGCATCCACAACACCAGCACCCGCTGGAATCGGGATGGGGATATGGGTGCGATTGAAGGCCTGCATCACCGGCATCGCCAGAAAGGCCCGGGCCAGGGCATCGTTGTACCCGGCCCCGGCCGGCGTCTCCGCGTTGTACTCGGTGAACTTGAGCCCCTCCTCCCCTCCCGTGTAGAACGCATCGAGGCGCGAAGTCGGGCTCGCCGCGGGGAACCCCGGATCCGCGTGGATGAGCTGCTCCTCCCACGCTGTCAGCCCGAACTGGGCGCGCAGCGACGCATCAGCCATGGCGGCCACCCGAACTTTCTCGAACGCCGACCCCACCAAGCCACAGGCTCGGCCGATCAGGCGGTACTCCGCCATGGTCATGAACCTGGGGCGCAGCACGGTACAAAGCGCCCGATCGCCAAAGAACAGCCCTTGCTGCCGGAGCTGCTGCTCCATCACGGCAGCCGATTCCTCGGCGATCTCCGGCTGCTCGAGGAGGTCGTGGTACTGCTGGTAGTGCGGCACGGTGGACATGGACATCGGTCGTCGCGAGGAATCGGAAACGAGTATTCGAGGCGCAGACGCGCCTTCTGGCAATGAACTCAAGGCGCGGGCGGCGCCTTGATCACCGGGCCAGCCGGATGAGGCGGCCGCGGTGCAGTCGCCAGCTTGATCGCAAGATCCGCCATGTGCTCCACGACCCACTCGAAATAGGTCGGCGTGAGCGAGTTGATGTCCATGTCGGGCGCGGGATTCATGAAGTCGATGGCGTAGGGAACCCCATCCTTTACGGCGAACTCCACCGTATTCATGTCATAGCCCAAGGCTCGGCACAGCGTCAACGCATCCTGCACACAACGCCCTTCCAGGCCCGCGCCGAGGTAGCCGGGATCCGGGATGTACCGCCGTTGGCGCGGGTCGTAGGGCATCGGCAACACCTCCTCCCTACCCAACACCATGCACCGCACGTAGGCGTCCCAGCGAATGAACTCCTGGACGACCATGGTAAGCAGACCGCTCTCATTGTAATGGCGCAGCAGCTCTTCCATTGTGTCGCACACATACACATCTCGCCACCCGCCGCCGTGCGCGTCCTTCAGCACGCAGGGAAACCCGATGTACTCTGCCACCCCCTTCCAATCGAGCGGAAAGGCGAGGTTGCGCAGCGATTCCGAGTGAGAAATGCCAGGGATATAGTCCTTGTTCGGCAACACCACCGTCTTGGGATGGGCAACCCCGTGCTGAATGGCCAGGGTGGCGTCATAGAACTTGTCGTCCGACGCCCACATGAAGGGGTTGTTCACCACCGTGGTCCCCATCCGCGTCGCATGCTTGAGGAAAGTTCTATAGAAGCCTACCTCATGCGATATCCGATCGATGATGAGCGTATAGGGCACCTCCTGCCCCATTCTGGTGGCGTCCAACTTGATATACTCGGCAGGCACGCCCGACTTGCGCGCCGCCACCGCATCGAGGAACGCCGGCGGGAAGGACCATTCCCGCCCCACCAGCAAGCCGATCCGTGGTTCAATGGACACGTGGGACACCTCGCAAAGGGGACTCAAGATGAGCCCACAATGCGTGCCGGGCCGAATTTGCGCCATAGGGAGCTTTCGCTACGCCCTGGGGTCGCGGCCCATCCGCCCCCGGCAACACAATCGCCCGCCAGCATCCGCGCAAGCAAGCAAGAAATCAGCATATATGTGATATCCCTACGTGTGGAAAACACAGGACACCAACCCTGCCTTATGCACCTCCTCACATAGCCGTTTATCAACATTTTCCCGGACGGCAGTAAGGGCTCCTATCAGGAGTTAGCTACTTTTCCACACGGGTTTCAACAGATATCTACAATACTATCAATAAGTTAGCTTCAATCGGTCGTATTGCGTGAGCGGGTGGATCGTCATAACATCCCCGCCCACTGATTAATTGGCCGCCTGCTGAAATCAGTGGCTCACATTCCTGAATCTCACGGAATATTGCCATGAACGTGGTTGCCTGTGCTGAACCAACCGGCGCGATGGATCCCGCCCCCATCACGAGTCTCGCGCTCCATCAGGACTGGAGTGACCGGCAGCTGGCCGCGTTCTGGACAGCCGACGATGACTACGTGATCCGTACCTCGCGCGGCACTGAGGTCGCCTGGTATCGGATCGACGCCGAATTGCCGAACTCGGCTGGCGATGAAGAGACACGGCGGGTGTTGGGGAAGCTGCTGGCGGACGTCATTCCCCTGGGTGGCGGGCGCGTCGCCTTCCCAGCGGGCAGCGCGGGCCGCAGGGTTTACCGAGTCTGGCGGTCTTCCAGGGGAGTCGGCGCAGGCCGGACTAGAATCCTGGGAGTTCGAGCTGCGCGGTCACGCCGCCTGCCAGCGTAACGCCGGCCGCCTCCAGCCACGCCAGCAGCATATCCTGCCCATGATCGCCCGCCATGGCGGAGCGCGCAGCGCTCAGATGCAGTTTGAATTCGGCCGAGACATCGGGGAGCGTGCGTCTGAGCACCGCGACCGTGAGCAGCTCGGTCGCGTCTGCCAGGTGACGGATGGCGAACTCCACCATCCGCGCGCGCAGCGCAGCGGCATTGAGGACCGGACCATCGGCGGGGACCTCGTGCTGGCCTCGCCGTTCCCGGAAGGCGGCCAGGCGAGTTCTGGTGGCGGCGAGCATGGGAAGATCTTCGGAGGCCTGGTCGGGCAGTTCGGCGACTGGGGCACCAAGCAGCCCCAGCCAGGCCATCCAGAGCATGCCACGGGCGTAGGGTTCCCAGGACTCGTGCTCGAGGTTGGCAGCGGCCCGCTTGACCACCTCGCTGACGTGGTGGCGAGCATCCCACCAGCGTACATAGCTCTCCGTCTGACGGGAGATCAGCGCAAGAGCGCCAAGTCGGAGCGCCCACGTGATTGCCGACTCTCCATCATCGATGGGGGGGCGGAGGGCGGCGGCGCAGCGGAAGGCTCTGGCAGCCCCCAGCGACAGGACGGCCTGCGCCAGGTCGCGCGCAGCACTGGGTACCTGCTGAAGCGCCGTTTCCAGTTGACTCAGGGCCGCCAACTCGTAGGCCGTGCCGAGCAGCGCGAGTCCATCGGAGATAGGCTCACCCAGGCCGTCACCGGGCAGCAATGCGGCGGCGTCGGCCCGCTCGAGCAGCAGCAGGCGGCGTTCCGGGGGAATGGCAGCGACGGCCCAGTGCTCGTCGAGCGTGGCTCTGGCCAGTTCAGCCAGTTCGCGCGCCGCAAGATCACGGTCTGTCGCCGTTGTGAGGACGTGCATCCAGCCTTCTCCAGTGGAGGGCTCGAACGGGGTCCCGCAGGAGGTCGTGCCGAGGACGATCAAGACACACTCGCGCCACTGAACTGGGCATCCCGAGGGATGCATCAGGACTGCGGCACGACACGCCGTAGCAACTACTGCAGCACCAGCACCAGCCGTTAGCGCGCATTACCTCGCGGTAACCGCTGTTAGATCACTGTCGCATTTATGCAACATCTCGGCGTCTGTCAAGAGGATGGGCTTGTCTCCCTCGCAGATGCCTGATTCCGGAGATTTCGTCGTGGGATTTGAGTCGTCGCAGATGGCGCGCCGCCGCTTGGCCGTGCTGGCAGCCACCAACAGCAGAATCCAGGAAGCGCTGGCTCCCTCGGGTTTCCCGGGATTCGGTCCTGGGGAGGACAAGACGTCGACGACGCGCGGTGAGTCGGGGCGCGCGGCATCGGGCCCGGGGGGTGTGCCAACGCTCGCTCGACAGCTCGAAGACCTCGCGCGCGAAATCGTGGCGACCCCGGGCGCGGGTGGAGCCTTGCTGGCGGCCTATGCCGCACAGGCTCGGGCGCTGACCATGGTACTGGAAGCTGCTCGCCGCTCAGGTACCGATCCACTGCCTGAGGCCGTGATGAACGCGGTTCAGGACGCCCTCGCCACGCCGGCACCCATGCCCGGGCTGATGGCGGGGTAACGCGCAATACACTGGCCGCGATGACTCCCGCGGCCAGCGGCCCGTGGCCAGCACCGCCCGCAGCGAGGCGGCTCCTGCCCGTCTCAGCTGTCCGCGTACACGTGTGTCTCGGCCTTGGCGCCCGGATGCACCACGGCGCCGTTCCGGGCGGGCCCAACCGTCTGCGCATAGCGCCAGAGCGCACCACTCTGGAAGTCGGTGCTGCGCGGTTTCCATGCGGCGCGGCGCACGGACAGCTCCTCGTCGCTGAGTCGTACCGACAGCGAACCCGACACGGCGTCGATGTCGATGATGTCACCATCCCGCAGCAGCGCGATCACCCCACCCACGGCAGCCTCGGGGCCCACATGCCCAATGCAGAACCCGCGCGTGGCGCCTGAGAAACGGCCATCGGTGATGAGCGCGACACTCTCACCCATGCCCTGCCCGTAGATGGCAGAGGTGGTGGACAACATCTCTCGCATCCCGGGCCCTCCGATCGGCCCTTCATAGCGAATCACCAGCACATCGCCCGCTTCGTATTGTCGCGCCATCACGGCATCGAAACAGGCTTCCTCGCTATCGAAGACCCGCGCCGGACCACTGTGCCGCAAATGCTTGAGGCCGGCCACCTTCACGACCGCCCCGTCCGGCGCGAGGTTGCCCGTGAGGCCCACGAGGCCGCCGGTGGGTGAAATTGCCTGGCTTACCGGCATCACCACCTTCTGTCCGGCAGGGATCTCCACGCCTTCCAGGTTCTCTGCAAGGGTACGTCCCGTCACGGTGATGCAGTCGCCGTACAGGAAGCCGCCATCGAGCAGGGACTTGAGCACGATACTCACGCCACCGATATCGTGGACATCCTTCGCGAGATACTGACCACCCGGCTTGAGGTCAGCGATGAGTGGAGTACGCTTGAACACCTCCGCCACGTCGAAGAGATCGAAGGCAATGCCGGCCTCATTTGCCAGTGCCGGCAGATGCAGCGTGGCGTTCGTCGATCCGCCGGTAGCCGCCACTACCGCGGCAGCATTCTCGAGCGCCTTGCGCGTGACAATCTGCCGAGGCCGCAGCCCGCTGCGCAGGAGGTCCATCACCACCAGGCCTGCACGTTCGGCGAACACATCGCGCGACTCATACGGTGCCGGCGGACTTGCCGACCCCGGCAACGCCAGACCGATGGCCTCGGAGACATAGGCCATGCTGTTGGCCGTGTATTGTCCCCCACAGGCACCCGCGCTGGGGCAGGCCACCTTCTCCAGAGCCTTCAGCTCGTCGATGGAGATGCCACCCGCCGCGTACGATCCCACGGCCTCGAACACATCAAGCACGGTGACATCCCGTTCCTTGAAGCGCCCTGGCAGAATGGATCCGCCAAAGAGGAACACCGAAGGCACATCAAGGCGCACCATGGCGAGCATGAGACCAGGCAGCGACTTGTCGCAACCGGCAATGCCCACCAGCGCGTCGTAGCAATGGCCGCGTACGGTAAGTTCGACCGAGTCGGCGATGATCTCGCGGCTCACCAGGGACGACTTCATGCCGGCATGCCCCATGGCGATGCCATCGGTCACCGTGATGGTGGTGAACTCACGCGGTGTTCCGCCGCCGGCGATCACCCCCTGCTTCGCCACTGCGGCCTGTCTGCGCAGCGCGATGTTGCAGGGCGCCGCTTCATTCCAGCTCGTGACGACTCCCACCAGGGGGCGGGCGATTTCTTCCTCCGTCAGTCCCATGGCGTAGTAGAAAGCCCGATGGGGCGCGCGTTCCGGGCCCGACGTGGTGTGACGACTGGGGAGAGACGGTGTGGTCATGAATGTGACAGGGAGGAAAGAACGATCCGAAGCGTGGGACGCGGCTCGGCGGGACGACCCGGGACGGTGCGAGGCAGGACGCGACGGAGTGGGAGCGGACGCGCCGAGGGATGGTGAGGCAGACCGGACGACGTCAGCGACCGCCGCGCGTCCGGAGCTTATCCGCGCGTTCAAGCGCCTGTTGATAGCGCTTGCGACCCTCGCGACCCCGATCCTTGCGACGAACGTCGACCCCGCCCATGACGGCCAGGCCACTCACGCGCAGCACCGGTGCGTGCGGGTCATCGGAAACGCCGCCGCCACGCACCTGGAAGCCGCCCATGAAGGCCATGCCCACGATGTCTACGCGTACCCCATCCGGGACGATGATCTCCACGCCGCCCCAGAGCGTGAACACCTCGATCTCGGTAATGCCGGGCGCAAACCGTGCTTCCCGCAGATCGAGTTCGCCGCCACCCATGATGGCGCCGACCTTGAGGTGACGCGGGACAATCCATGGACCCTGCCGGGAGAAGCCTCCCATGAACGCCATGGCTACGCCCCTCGCGCTGACAACCTCCGGTGAGGCGATACGCGTGGCGCTCGCCTCCATGGCCAGTGAACGCGCGGGATCGGTGGGGTCCACCAGCAGCAGTTCCAGTTCGGCCATCGACTGCGCCCGGTACGCCGAGGCGAGTCGCTCGTCGAGCTGATCCATCGTCAACCGATCGTTGGCGAAGGCAGTGGACAGGAGCTGCACGACCCGCTCGCGGTGCGCCTCCGGCACCGTGGCGGGCGTCAGTGATTCATACATGGCTGATACTTGAGTTCATGAAGCGCTCACGAGCCTCCATGAGGAGTGCCTCGTCGGTGCACCGCATCGATGACGTCAGCACTCATCCGAGCGACGGTCGGCGGCGATGAAAATCCGTTGCCTTCTGGAACTGATGCGCCACAGACAGGATGATGTCGTCGTTGTACAGATTGCCGGTGATCACCCCACAGATGGGTTGTGGCTGATACACGGGCGGTGGGGCGGGATTCGCATTGGCTCCGCCCGGCCCGCCGGGTCCGCCTGGCCCGCCAAAGCGCGGCACGTCGAAGGCATACGGGAGCACTGCACAGGGATGCCCAGTCTGCGCGTTGGCTGCGACATCGGCCTGCGGCCCTGCAATGAAGCCGTCGAGATCCTTCATGAACTCACCCCAGGCCTGCACGAGCAGCATGCGCCGCCGCTGATTCTGCACAAACTCGAAGGCTGGCGTGGTGCGTCCGCCGACGAAACGCGGATTCCAGTCGGCTGCGGCCATGGGGTTGGGTGCATCCGCTGCGATCCCGGCAGGCCGCGCCGGTGGCGTGTTGCCATATGGGGCGTTGTTCGCCGGACGCTGCGGGAGCGCATTGAGATCAAGGCCGAATTCCTTGGCCTTGCGCTGCACGAAGAAGTCGAAAGCCGCCGCATACTCCACGTTCAGACCGCCGCCCTGCATGCCCGCGACCGTTGGACGTGCGCCAATCGTCCGCGGATTCAATCCCAATGCCTTGAGTTTGTCGACCAGGTCCTTCGGCGCGGCCGAGTCCACACCAATACGCAGCGTCGAGAGGCGGATATTCCGATCGAAACGGAATGGCGTGGTCACGGTCGAGGAATCCCTGGGGTCGACGCCATGCAGCACGTTGAACACCATCGCGCAGTCTTCCGCCGAACGGCACATGGGGCCTACGCGGTCCTGCGACCACGAGAGCACCATTCCTCCGTACCGGCTCACGCGGCCATAGGTTGGCCGCAGCGCTGTCAGACCATTTCGTATGGACGGCGAGACAATCGAGCCCTGCGTCTCGGTGCCGATGGCAAACGCAACACAGCCTGCAGCGGTCGCGGAGCCGGGCCCGGCCGAGGAGCCACTCGCGCCGATATTGAGGTTCCAGGGATTATTAGTGCGTCCGCCAAACCACCAGTCGTTCTGCGCATAGAGGCCCGTGGACAGCTTGGCGAGCAGCACGGCGCCCGCGTTGCGCAGTCGCGTGACGATCTCCGCGTCGTAATCGAACACCTGATCCTTGAAGTCCGGCGATCCCCACGTCGTGGGCACGCCCTTGGTCGCGAAGAGATCCTTGATGCCATATGGCACGCCATGCAACGGCCCCCGATCCTTGCCGGCCTTGAGTTCCGCATCCATCGCGTCGGCCTCGGCGCGCGCGCTGCTCTCCATCAGCGTCACCACGCAATTCAACTGGGGATTCAGGCGCTTGAGACGTTCGAGGTAAATGTCGGTGATCTGCCTCGATGTGATGCGACGCGCCTTGATGAGCGCGGAAATGCGATGTGCCGGCAGGAAGGCCAGGTCTTCAGCACTCGAGGGAACTGCGCCCACCCACCGTTCCACCGGGAATGTCGCGCGAGTGAATGCGGCCGCGCCGTGCTGGCGCACCAGCTTCTGCATGAGTGCCCCGGTGCCTTCCGGATAGGGCATGAACTGCAGGGCCGGTGCCTCACCATTACCCAAGGGGACTGGCGGCTGTTGCTGCTGCGCGGGTGGCTGGAAGCCAGCCCAGGCAGCGCTCACATCGATGCGGGTACCGCCACTGGCCGCCGCCGCGACCGCAGGCGCGCCGAAGACGCCGGCGGCGGCCGCCACCAGGGAGCGGAACATGAACTCGCGGCGCGCGAGACCCTGTGTGGTCTCGTCATAGTCCATGGCCGCAAGCTCGGTTTCAGCCTGCGCCAACACATCGAGGGGAGTATCCACGCAACAGCTCCAGCGGAGAAAGGACGGACGGGAACGCCGAGCGAACCCAATATCTCCTGCTGAACGCGTTCGCGTGAGTCAGGTTTCAAACCCGACTCCACGACCTGCGCTGCGTCCCTGGGGACCACGCCTAACACATACTCGCTGCGTCCCTGGGGACCAGCCTAACGCATCACTCGTTCCCTGGGGGGCGGATGCGGAAACCGAAGGGTTGCTGCACGAGTTGCGAGACGCTCCGACCGGCCAATGTCGCCGGTCGATATTTCATGCGCGGAAGTGCGGTCTTGACGGCCAGCACGAAGTCCGGCTCGGCGTCGCCAAGCAGGATGAACGTGGTTGTGTCCGCGCGGCCAAGGCTATCGACCACGAACTGCGCCAGCACCACGCCCTCGATGTTCTTCTCGAGCATCCGCATGGGGTAGTCGGGCCCGACGGCCGTGGGGTCCAGCGCCGCCGCGGAGTCGACTTCGATCTCGGTAAGCGGACGTTCGGATTGCACCTCGGGAGTGGGTGGCTCGTACACTGCCACCTCACTCGCTGCCTTGGCCGCGACCGGTACCGTGCCGTCAGGCTCCGGCACCTTGAACTCACCAGCCCCGGCTATCACCGGCAGCCCCAGCCCCACGTAGCTCAGACGCTCAATGACCGGCGCCGGTGCACTCTGCTTGGGAGGTGCGATGAACCGCGCGATGGCGTCTACCGCGGGCGCTGGCAGCACGGTGGGCACCGTGGTGAGGCCTACGCCAATACTCGCCAATCCGGCGAGCGTCGCCACACCGGAGAGCTGCCACGGGCTCAGCAACCATGAGCCGGCCGGACGCGACGACTCCAGCAGCGTCAGCCTGACATGACGGCCACGCCCGCTCTGCAACCCGCGGTGGTATCGACGATGATGGAGATGAAGACGCATAGGATCCTCCGGGCCGTGATCCCCGTTTCTGTATTCCATCATGCCAACGACCGAAATGCAAGTTCGGCAACGCCATCCGTCCCAGATTTCTGAGAGCGCTGCCGCCATCGCGAGCCTTTCACGGCGCCATTCCGGTCGCTACGGAGCTGGTTCCAATGGTGGCCGGCAAGTGCGCCCACTATCGTCCGAGTGAGTCAGGCCGCAGCGCTTTCGAGCGCCTCCCTCCACAGCGATCGCCCCGAGACCTTCCCTTGCCTCTGACGCCTGTGTCCCGTGCCTTCACGGTGGCCCTTCTGCTCAGCGCCGCGCTGAACGCCTGCGCCCGCCCCTCGTCATCCGCCGCACCTCGCCCGGCACCTCGCCCGGCGCCGCAGCCTGCACCGGCTGGGCAACCGACACAACCGGTGATGCAACCTCCCGTCACTGTCACACCGGAGCCGCCTGCGGCAACCCGAGTCGACTCGGCGCGCTCCGACTGGCACCGCCTCGATACCGAAACGGACGGTGTGATTGGCGTGGGCTCCGAGCGCGCCCTGCGGGAGCTGCTGGCGGGGCGCACGCCCCAGCGCACGGTGGTGGTGGCCGTCATCGATGGAGGGATCGACACGCTGCATCAGGCCCTCATCCCGGTGCTCTGGAAGAATCCCCGAGAGGTGGCTGGCAATGGGCGTGACGACGACGCGAATGGTTTCGTCGACGATGTCTTCGGATGGAACTTCCCGGTCGCGGCCAATGGCAGCCCTGTGCACCACGACACATTCGAGGTGACGCGCCTCTTTGCCGCCTGCTCAGGTGCGGCGGCCGCTGCTGGTGCGGGTGCCGGTCTTGCTCGGCCGGCTGCGGCGCGCTGCGACTCCGTGCGTGCGGCGTATCGCGAACAGGCCCAGAAAGTCACGGGCACGCTGGCGCAGATCCAGTCCATCGAACGCACCATGACACAGGTGAACACCATCCTTGGCGATGCTACAGGTGGTGCGGCGCTGACGCGGACGCGCGTAGCCGCCCTGCAGCCGGCCAACGCCATGCAGACGCAGGCCAAGGCCATCTGGCTGCAACTGGCGGACAATGGACTCGATGCCGCCGCCATCGCGGAGGCGAAGGAAGCCTATGAGGCGCAGGCGAAGTACGGGCTCGACACCCTGTTCAACCCCCACGCCGCCGCCGGTGCCAGCGGCTCACGGGATGTCATGGGCCCCGATGCCAAGCATGGCACACATGTCGCCGGGATCATTGGTGCCGCGCGCGTTGCGGGCGCGACAGTGCTGGGTATCAGTCCCAGTGTGCGCATCATGGCGGTTCGGGCCGTACCGGATGGGGATGAACGCGATACCGATATTGCGCGTGCGGTGCGCTACGCAGCGGACAACGGTGCCCAGATCATCAACATGAGCTTTGGGAAGGCGTGGTCTCCCAACAAGGCAGCCGTTGACAGTGCGATGCGCTACGCCGCCGAGCGTGGCGTGCTGCTGGTACACGCCGCAGGGAATGACGCCGAGAACAACGACGTGCGCCCGTCCTTCCCGACCAGTGTGGAGCTCGGCGGAGCTCGGATTCCAACATGGATCGAGGTGGGTGCCAGTTCATGGAAGGGACCCAGCAAGTTGGCCGCCAACTTCTCCAATTACGGCAAGACGCGCGTGGATCTCTTCGCACCGGGTGAGGACATTCTGTCGACCATACCTGGTGGCGGTGTGAAGCGGGAGAGCGGCACCAGCATGGCAGCACCCGTCGTCTCGGGTGTGGCCGCCTTGTTGATGGCCTACTTCCCCTCGCTTACGGCGGTGCAGGTCAAGGAGATCCTGCAGCAGTCTGTGCGCAGGTTTCCAGGGCAGCTCGTCGACAAGCCGGGCGGCGAGGGGCAGCGCGTGCCGTTTGCCGACTTGTCGGCCACGGGTGGGATCGTCGATGCCTTTGCGGCAGTGAAGCTGGCGCTCCAGCGGAATCCTTGAAGTCTTTCAGCCGGCGCACGGTTTGCCCAAGGCGCCCATGCGCCGCCTGAACGGCCGAATACAATTCTGGGAACGCTCTACGTTCGCCTCTCGCTCGCCGCACCCGACGATCTGATGCGCGTCCACATGGTACCAAAGAACAGTACCATGCCAAGCGCCTGTGTCACGCCGGCACCAACGAGCAGCGCGCGCCACGGGACCGAGGCGTTGGCTGGCAACGCCAGTTCCAACAGCACGCGCACACCCGTACCCAACGCGATCGCCCACCACGCCGCGGCCGCGAGTCCGGGCCGATAGACCTGATCATCCTGGCGTGGGCGCGGGAACATCCAGAGCGCCACGCCGGTGATCATGAGCATGACGAAGCCCACCAGGAGCGCGTGCGTGTGGGCACTACGAATACGCGGCGGCTGCACCGCGCCAAACTCCCGCGCAACGAGCATCCAGATTCCGATGCCCAGTCCAACGACGAGAAACGCAATTGCCGTGCGAAGGTACCGGCGGACCAACGGATTCATGTGCGGGTGAGTTCAGGACGTGAGCAGCTTGTGCAGCACCAGTGCCTGATTGTGCTCGGTGTCCCTCGCCGAGTACACGAGCGTCACGTGGTGCTTGCTGACGAGATCCCGCAACTCGTCCATCGCCGGATTCTGCTTGAGCTCCGCCCGATAGCGGTGCTGGAATTCCTCCCACCGAGCGGGATCGTGTCCGAACCACTCGCGGAGCTCGGTCGACGGCCCAACCTCTTTCAACCAGAGGTCAATGGCCGCCTTGGCCTTGGCAAGCCCGCGCGGCCAGAGTCTGTCTACGAGTACCCGCATGCCATCGCTTGGCGATGGTGCATCATAGGCCCTTTTCAGGCCCACCGCGTGTCTGGCCATGGAACACCGTCCTTCCGGCCCGTGCCGGCATGAGATATCACGCAAGCTCGCCAGATGCTCCGGAGATGTCGAGCGGATGGTATCGTAGAAGTGGAGTCGCACGGGGTTCCGCCTACGGTTCCTCAAGTGGCTCCAACCACAGCCCCTGCCCAGGACGATGACCACCGCTCCCTCCGAATTCGATCGCCGCATCCGATCGGCCCTGCCCTTTCTGCTGATCCTCTTCGTGGGTAGCGGCATGGCGGCCCTGATCTACGAAGTGGTGTGGTTTCAGCTCCTCGAGCTGGTCATTGGTTCCTCGGCGGTCTCGCTGGGCGTCCTGCTCGCCACATTCATGGGTGGGATGTGCATCGGAAGCCTCGGGTACCCGCGGGTGGCCTCACGCCTGAGTGTGTCGCATCCCCTGCGGCGCTATGCCGCGCTGGAGGTGGGTATCGGAGTCATTGGTGTGCTGGAGCTATTGCTGATTCCCACGATCGGTTCGCTGTATTCTCCTGCGATTGGCCATGGCGCACCGGCGATTGCACTGCGTGCCGTGGTGACGGCACTCTGCCTTCTGCCGCCCACGATTCTCATGGGCGCAACGCTCCCGGCAATCGCCCAGTGGGTTGAGAGCTCACCGCGTGGTATCGCCTGGCTCGGGTTCTTCTACGGCGGGAACACCCTGGGTGCCGTGCTAGGTTCGCTGCTTGCGGGCTTCTATCTGTTGCGGCTGCACGATTCCACCATCGCCACCTGGGTGGCGGTGGCCGGCAACCTGCTGGTGGCCGGATTGGCATTGGTGATTGCCGCGCGGGTACCTGACGTGCAGCCAGGAACAGTGCGGACGGCTGCGGTGGGAACTGCAGGAGCGAGGAAAAGTGGGAGATCCTCCGAGAGCGCTGGGGCAGATGCGCTGGCCAGTACTACGGCCAGTACTTCGGCCGGTGCTTCGGCCAGTACTGCAGCGAGTCCTCATGCAGCAGACCACAGGCCGGGCACGCCGAACATCGGCGCGCGCGCGATCTACCTCGTCATCGCCCTGAGTGGCGGATGCGCGTTGGCTGCCGAAGTGGTGTGGACGCGTCTCCTGTCGCTGACCTTTGGCGCCAGCACCTACACGTTCTCGATGATCCTTGCGGTCATCCTCGCGGGACTCGGCATCGGGAGCGCCGGCGGCGCGGCCATCGCCGCGCGGGCGGATGCGTCGTGGGCGAACACGCCGGAGACGGATGGCCCGAGTGAAGGGATCGCTCGTGCGCATGCCGCCCGCGCATTGGCACGTGCCCAACTGCTGCTCGTACTGGGGATTGCCTGGGCGGCAGCGGTCATTCATGTCGCGTTGCCCAATTGGCCGGTGAACCCAAGTCTTGCGCCCAGCGCATGGTATAACCTGCAGTTCGATCTCTTCCGCTGCGCGGTGGCCGTGTTCCCCAGTGCGCTGCTCTGGGGCGCGAGCTTTCCGCTGGCATTGGCCGCGGTGGCCGTGCCGGGAGAAGACCCCGCACGTTTGGTGGGCCGCGTGTATGCGGCGAACACCGTGGGCGCGATCTTCGGTGCAACGCTGTGCAGTCTCGTGCTGGTGCCGGGAATTGGCTCACGCGACACGCAGCGGCTGCTCATGGCGCTTGCCGCCATTGCCAGCGTGCTGGCCTATCGCGCTTCGTACCGTGCTTCTTCAAGCCGCGCTGACGCGAAGCGTGAGCGTGGGCGCGACCCCTCACGCCTCACCGGGCTCATCGCCGCGCCGCTGCTGGCGGCGATACTCATTGCCGTCACGCCTGCCCTTCCTGGCGACCTCGTGGCGCATGGCCGGTGGGCCGTCACCTGGTTGGGCAAGACCGAGATGCTCTACGTTGGCGAAGGCATGAACAGCTCCGTGGCGGTCACGCGCCTGCTCAGCAACGACGCGATCCAGTTTCATGTGAGCGGCAAGGTGGAGGCTTCCAGCCTCATGCAGGACATGCGGCTGCAAAAGATGCTCGCGCATATTCCGGCTCTTGTGCACCCCAATCCGCAATCCGTGCTGGTCGTGGGGTTTGGTGCCGGGGTCACGGCCGGGTCGTTCCTGCCCTACCCCAGTGTGACGCGTCTCGTCGTCTGTGAACTCGAACCGCTGGTTCCGAAGGTGGTCTCGACCTGGTTCACGAAGGAGAACAACGACGTGGTGCACGACCCGCGCACGCAGATCTATTTCGACGATGCGCGCAGTTTCGTGCTCACGGCAGATGAACAGTTCGACGTCATCACCAGCGACCCCATCAATCCCTGGGTGAAAGGTGCGGCGACGCTCTATACGCGGGAGTATTTCCGCGCGGTCAAGAAGTTGCTCAAGCCTGGGGGCGTGGTCACGCAGTGGGTGCCGTTGTATGAGAGTACCCCGGAGGCTGTCCAGAGTGAGCTGGCTACGTTCTTTGAGGTGTTTCCCAATGGGACCGTGTGGGCAAACAACACCAACGGTGGCGGTTACGATCTGGTGCTGTTGGGGACCAACGAACCCACGCAGATCGATCTGGGCACCATGCAGCTCCGCACGGCGGATGCGAGGTATGAAAAGGTGCGACAGTCACTGCTGGAATCGAATTTCACCTCATTGAGCAGTCTATTTGCGACCTACGCCGGAAGGGCGCAGGATCTGGCGCTCTACCTGCAGGGAGCGGAGATCAACACGGATCGTAGTCTGCGTCTGCAATATCTCGCCGGCCTTGGGCTCAACCAGTACACCAATGTGGCCATCGCTGAAGATCTCTTTCAGTTCAAGCGATTCCCGGAGGGACTGTTTGTGGGCGACCCGCGCTGGGCAGAGCAGATGGCGTTTGAGATAGGGGTCATGCGGTGAGGAGTTCAGATTTTTCACGGATCGATCGTTGTCACGCCAGCGGCCCGGAAGTGGGCAACTGCTCGACTCAGCGCACAGGGGCTGCGGGCTCCGGAGTGGACAGCGCCTTGGCATCTCGTGGATGAACGAGGATGGCGATCACGCGGGTGGTTGATGTGGTGCTCGGGTTTCGGGAGACCGCGTGGAGGGCCATGGCGGGTTCGTAGAAGGAATCGCCGGCCTTGAGTCGCCGCGGCTTCTCGTTGCCCAGCGCTTGTTCGAACTCCCCTGCCACCACGTAGCCGAAGATCGGGCCAGGGTGCCGATGTGGGGTGCCTGCAGCGCCCGGAGCGAAAGTCAACTCGAAGGTCGTCACTCTGGCCTTCTGACCACCGATCTCTTCGTCGATGTCGACGGCCGAAACGACCCTGGCGACCGGTCCCACAGCCTTCGCGGGCGCGGTAGGCTTTGCAGGCTGCGGCTGCGTGAACGCCAGACTACCAACGCCCACGCCACTGACGAACGCGATGAGTGCCAAACGCATCGATGCTCCGTTATCGGTGAAGATCCAGACCAGTACTGCACTACGCGAATGTGTGCCCAGCGGCGATGGAATAGCGCAGCTGCTCCAGGTGACCGGAGGATGGTGCGGTGACGACACACAACGGGGCCTGCACGTGGCAGGCCCCGTTGTGATGCTATCGGCCTGCGTTCACCATTGTCCCTCCCGGTGCCTGCCTCACCGTCCCGTTTTCACGGCCGTCCCGCCCTTCTCGGAATCGACCGTAATGGTGAATGGTCCGTTACCCCGAACGACCCAGCGCAGCGTCACATTACCGTAGCCCGGAATGTTGGGAACGAGCATCCGCTTCGGATTGCGCCTCTGCTCGACCGTGAACTCCTGCACCGGATTGGGCACGGTGAATCCGGCAATGACTTCGGCGCCGTCGAGCGTGACCCAGTCGGGCCGAGTGATATTGTTCTCGACGTCCTGCTGGGTATGCGTGGGAATAAGCTTGCGGTTGCCCACGGTGGCGGTGACTTCGGTGAGCCCACCGGGAAGTGACCTGGTGATGATGGTATCTACCGTCACCTGCGGCATCTGCATCATCTGATACAGGGTGAACGCCGCATTGCGATGCGCTTCCACGCGCATCATGAAACCCGGCGTGGCACGTCCGTAGGTCTTCTTCATCCCGCCGACTTCCACTTCACCGAACTGCGGGTGCTGCACCTTGGTCCAGGGCACGTAGCCCTCGTTCATCATGAGCAACCGATCGAACTTGGCGTTGACGTTATCGTTCGGCTCGTTGACCGGTGCCTTATCGAAGAGCAGGAAGTCGCTCCAGAGCTCGTTGGTGAACGTGAGAATGCCACGCGAGCCATAGAACCAGTCGAGCTCACCGCCCCACACGATGTAGAGATCCTTCCACACCGTCATGTACCGGTACCCGGGCAGGATCTCCTGACCGACCTTGCCGAGTTCGTCGAAGACGCGGACGTCGGCCGGACGGTATTCATCCTGCGGCACACCGGGGCCACGCAGGATCATGCCACCACTGTTGTGGTAGCTCTGCGCGGCCGCGATGTTCGGGTGGGCATGCACGAAGTCCATGACCGCGCGCGTTTCGGGCAGTGAACCCGGATAGTAGTCTGAACCGCCCTGCACATACTGCGGGGCCCAACGCCAGGGCCAGTTGCGATTGGGATCATAGCCACCGATGGGGTCTTCGTTCACCACCACGTCGCCATCGTTGTCAAAGCCTTCCTGGCCGAGCAGATCCC
>CAZPJX010000061.1:0-17800 GCA_964586985.1 uncultured Gemmatimonas sp.
GCCCCGATTCGGCGATCGGGACGGAACAGCGAGGCGACCACGGCGCTCACCGTATCTCGGCCGACCGTATCGACATCAAAGGCCTCGATCGTCACAGCCCCCGTGCCCCCCCGCCCCGTCGAGTCGAGCGGCAGCTTGAGGAACACGGAATCGACGGTCGTGACGGAATCGAGCGTGCCCGTTCCGTTGGGCAGGAATGCCGTGACGAGTGCATCGAAGCGGATGACCGCGCGCGTCACCAGCGTATCGGGGTGATTCGCCAGCAGCACCATCGGGGACAGACCGAGGCTTGGAAACCCCGACACGGAGGTGTCGAGCATGACGGCCTCGAACGTCGTGTCGCGGAAATTCTGCGTCTGCGATGGGCAGAGCGACGGACAAGCAGCCCCGCCATCGAGGGATTCACCGCACGCCGCTGCGGTGACCATCGTGGCGATGAGCGTGACCAGCAACCACGGGCTGCGCCACTGTGGAGACTTCAAACGGACGCCCTCAAACATTCTCGAGCGAAGCAGGCGTGAACGGCGCCGGCAGCAACTCCGCCAGCGACCAACGAGCCGTACGCCCACTGGGCGCGACGGAAAGGACTTCCAGCACTGGGGCGAATTCCACCAATGCCTGACGACAGACACCGCAGGGCGGCGTGGGGGCCTGCTGCTGCGAGGTAATCACGAGTCGGACGAACTGCCGCACCCCGGCGGCGATGGCCATGCCGAGCGCAACGCGCTCTGCGCAAACACTCGCCGGATACGAAGCGTTCTCCACGTTGCAGCCCGCGAATATTCGCCCGTCCCGCCCCTCGAGTGCCGCCCCCACGGGAAAATGGGAGTAGGGCGCCCAGGCATTGGCACGAGCCTCCTCCGCGGCACGGAACAGGGCATCGTGCGCCGCTGGGAGGTGGTCCAGCAACTCACTCACGAGAACAACAACTCAGCAAGGAACGACGTTCCCCTGCCGCGCCAGTCGAGCCCGAACCAATGCGCAACGGTCGCCCCCAAATCAGAGAACGTCTCCCGGACGCCGAGATCACCCCCACGGACACGTGCCCCCGCGACCAACAGCGGCACCCGCTCACGCGCGTGATCCGTGGAGGGGGTGGTTGGGTCGTTTCCGTGATCCGCAGTGATGAACAGCAGGTCGTCCTCCTTCAGGGTAGCGAGCAACGCAGGGAGCGCACGATCGAAGCTCTCGAGCGCTCCCTGGAATCCCGGCGCGTCATTGCGATGGCCGTATAACTGGTCGAAATCTACCAGATTGGCGAAGCAGAACCCATGAGGGGCGGATTTCAACCAGTCCCCGAGGGCCGCGATGCCATCCGCGTTGTCCTTCGTGTGCCGCGCGGCAATCCCCCGCCCCGCGAACAGGTCGTCGACCTTCCCGATGCCGTGGCGGGGCACGCTCGCCGCCTCCAGGACATCCAGCAGGGTGTCCCCTGGCGGCTGGATGGAGAAGTCCCGGCGGTTCGCGGTGCGCTGCCAGGCCCCTCCGACCCCCACAAAGGGCCGGGCGATCACGCGGGACACGTCGTGTGGCTCGACCAGCAGGGCACGTGCGGTCTCGCAGGCGCGATACAGCTCTTCCAGTGGGATCCATTCCTCGTGGGCCGCGACCTGGAAGACGGAATCCGCCGAGGTATAGACAATCCATGCGCCGCGCTGCCGCTGCTCCTCGGCGAACTCGGCGATGACGGCCGTCCCACTGGCCACGCAGTTGGCGAGGACGGGACGACCGGTCGCCCTGGAAAAGGCATCGACCACGTCGGCGGGGAACCCGTCGGGATAGGTCGGAAATGGCCGAGCCAGGTGCAGACCGGCGATCTCCCAGTGGCCCGTGGTAGAGTCCTTACCGCACGAACGCGGCAGCATCACGCCGAAGCCGCCCACCGGATGGGCTACCGGCGCCACACCCGCGATCGCTGTGGCGTTGCCCAGGCCCAGCCGTTGCAGGTTGGGGAGACTCAGCCCTCCGACCGCCCGCGCCAGGTTCCCCAGGGTGTCGGAACCCTGGTCTCCATAGCCCGCGGTATCGGGCGCCTCTCCGCAGCCAACCCCGTCGAGCACGAGGATGATCGCGCGCCGAGTCGATGTCATGATCCAGTCGTTGGGGTAGAGGACAGAAGCTGGTGGTAGATCCGGGGTACCCGCAGCCGAAGGCCGGCCAGGAGCTCGTATGGTGACACCCCAGCACGCGCTCCCACGGCCTCAGCAGTCAACGTGATGTCTCCGTCGGTCCCCAGAAGCGTGGCGATGTCGCCAAGGGCGCATGGCGTCCCCGTGACGTCAACCATGACCATGTCCATCGTGACCCGACCAACCACCGGGCAGCGCTTCCCCGCTATCAGGACCTCACCAACGTTTGATAGATGCCGCCGATAGCCATCGCCATATCCAACGGACAGGGTTGCGATGCGATGTGTGCCCGACGCGATCCAGGTCGCGCCGTAACTCACCGACTCACCGGGCAGCACCTCACGCAGGTCGATGATATGCGTGCGGAGATGCGCCACCTGCCGAAGGCCCAGTTCGGCCATGAACATGCCGGCGTAGAGGGCAATTCCCGGACGCGCGAGATGCCCGGGCGAGCCGTCGCACCGGCCCACGATCGCGCCGCTGTTGTCCCGATGCTGCAGCACCCCGCGTGGCAGGACGTCGTGCAGGACGTTCAGTGCACGTTCGAAACGCGCATCCTGCTCCACTCGGGAGGACGGCGACTCGTCGGAGGAGTGAAAGTGCGTGAACACACCCTCGGGAGACATTTTGGCAAGGGCATCCCGCAGGGATGCGACAGCATCCCAGCGAACCCCCGCACGAGCCATCCCCGTATCAATGGACAGGTGCCAGGGAGCACTGCCCCCACTCAGCGTCCACCACCGGCCAATGCATTCCGGGCGATGAAATGAGGGTCGAACCTCCA
Organism: uncultured Gemmatimonas sp.; assembly: GCA_964586985.1. GTDB lineage: Bacteria > Gemmatimonadota > Gemmatimonadetes > Gemmatimonadales > Gemmatimonadaceae > Gemmatimonas. The sequence goes on from CAZPJX010000061.1 coordinate 2,914, forward strand.
GGGCCAATGCGCGTGGCAGCTCATCGAGCAACAATGGTGTCGTGCACAGGATGCGACCTATGCAGCCCGCATCGCGGAGCAATTCCGCTTCGTCAAGCGAGGTGACGCCCAGGCCCCAAGGGGGCTCATGTGACGCCGCAGGTCCCTGCGGGGCTCGCTCGCCTGGCACGACCTCGACGGCTGTTGCCTTACCCCCCTGTTGCTCACGAAATGGAACCCCGAGCGCCTGTGCCACCGCGATGACGCCGATGCCGTAGCTGTCTGCCTTGACCATTGGCATCAGCGGTACACCTGCGCGCTTTCTGAGAATCCCATAATTGTATCGCAGCGCGTCGCCATCGACATCGAGCCACGCGCGGTCCCGGTGAGCCATGCCCAATGGTAAACGCCCCGTCGATGGTGGGCCACTCCACGGAACCCGGCCGCTATGTTGGAGAGGTCACCGCGCACCCGTTCCCACACTGTCCCGGCCGTGCACAAACCCTCCGACGCACCTGTCCCCATCCCGGCCCCGGCCCCCGTCCCACGCACGCTCGACGAGGCGCTCGCACTCATGCACGACCTGCGCGCGCGCTGTGAATGGGATCGCGCCCAGACGCATTCCTCGCTACGCCCCTACCTGATCGAGGAAGCACACGAGGTGGACGATGCGATTGCGATGGGCGATGACGCCGTGCTGCGCGATGAGCTCGGGGATCTGCTGTTACAGGTACTCTTTCACAGCGTGGTGGCCGAGGAGCGCCGTGCGTTCACGATGCAGGATGTGGCCGGTGCGCTCATTGCCAAGATGCATGCCCGACATCCGCATCTCTACGGCGACGGGGTGAAGCGCCCCTGGGAATCCATGAAAGCCGCCAAGGCGAAGCGCTCCACCCTTGAGGAGGGATTGCCAGCCAGCCTCCCCTCCCTGCACCGAGCGCACAGACTGCAGGACCGCGCGGCAGGTGTGGGCTTCGATTGGCCGAACGCGCTCGGCCCTTCGGCCAAAGTCCGGGAAGAAATGGAGGAAGTCTCCCGACACATTGACCCCGTAACCGGCGTGGTCGCTGACCCGGATGCGTTGGAGGCGGAGCTCGGCGATCTCCTCTTCGCCGTGGTGAATCTCTGTCGCAAGACAGGGGTGCATGCCGCGCTTGCGCTCGATCGCACGAACGCGAAATTCGTGCGCCGGTATGCGGCCATGGAGCGCCTTTCCGAAGCGGATGGCAAGACGCTCGCGTCCCTTACCCTCGAAGACCAGGACCGCTATTGGGATGCCGTGAAAGCTGAGGAATCCGGAACATCAGACTGACGGCAGTCCTACGGTGTATCGATTCCCGACCGTCACCGAGACTTCAGGGCGTCAGTCGGCCCATCATCCGCGGGAAGGGGATGCACTCGCGGATGTGCTCGATGCCGCAGATCCATGCGATGGTGCGCTCGAGGCCCAGTCCGAAACCGGAATGCGTGAAGGTGCCATAGCGACGCAGGTCCAGATACCAGCCATAGGCTTCCACCGGCAGGCCTTCGTGGGTGAGGCGCGCGAGGATCTTGTCGTAATCATCCTCTCGCTGTGAACCGCCAATGATCTCGCCGCGACCTTCCGGTGCGAGCAGATCGGCGCAGCGCACCGTGCGCGGATCGGCGGGGTTCTCCTTCATATAAAACGCCTTGGCTTCCTTGGGATAGTTCACCACGAACACCGGGCGCTGATGGTGATCCACAATGAGGGCCTCGTCAGGAGCGCCGAGGTCATCCCCCCACTGGATATCACTGCCTTTGCTCTGGGCGAAGGACACGGCATCCGTGTAATCGAGACGCAGGAATGGGTGCGAGACGCAGTCCAGTTTGCTCGTGTCACGCTCCAGGACCTTCAGTTCCTCCTGCCGGCGCTCCAGCACGCGTTCGACAAGATATCGTACGAACTCCTCCTGGAGATCCATATTGTCGTCCTGATCGTACCAGGCCATCTCCGGTTCGATCATCCAGAACTCGGTCAGGTGACGTCGTGTCTTGCTCTTCTCGGCGCGGAAGGTCGGACCAAAGGTGTAGATCCGCCCCAGGGCCGCAGCCAGGGCCTCGCCATAGAGCTGACCCGTCTGCGCCAGATAGGCCGTGCCCTCGTCGAAATACTCAGTGCCGAAAAGGCCGGCGCGCTCACCGATCGCGGCGGTGAGAATGGGCGTGTCACAGCGCACGAAATCACGCGCGTAGAAGAAATCCTGGACTGCCTGCTCGAGTTCGCTGCGCACGCGCATGATGGCCACCTGTCGCGGACTGCGCAGCCAGAAGGTGCGATGGTCGAGCAGAAAATCGACGCCATGCTCCTTGGGTTGAATGGGATAGTCCAGCGGACTCGCACCAATCAGCTCGAGCTGCGTGACCCCCATCTCGAATCCGCCGGGTGCCCGCGCATCGGCACGCACCTCCCCCGTGAGCGCGACACTGCACTCCTGGGTCAGTGTGCCGAACACCTCCCAGGCCGCCTCCGGTACCTCGGCCCGCACCACCACCGCCTGCAGAATCCCCGTCCCGTCGCGGACAACTGCAAACCCGATCTTGCCCTTCGAGCGCAGGTGCGTGACCCAGGCACGGACGGTGACGGTCTGACCAACGTGGTGCCGCAGGTCCGCAATGCGGGTGGAGTCGAGTGGCATGAGGCGTGGGTGGAGGTCCGAAACGTGGCAAGCTACGAACGGCACCGGGACACTTCAACACACCTTTACCGTACAAAGGACTTGCAACTGATTCCCCACACGATCCACTATTCAGGATATGCCCTCCGAATCCTCGCTGGGTGGCCGAGCCGCCGAAGATCTCGCCTATGTGCGACAGGTCCTCGAACGCACCGAGCACTTCTCCGCGGTGCCGGGCGCGGGGGGCATTGGGATGGGGCTCATTGCACTGGTCGCCGCGTGGCTGGCCCATCGACAAGCCTCGTCCGACCACTGGGCCACGGTGTGGGTAGGCGCGGCACTCCTTGCTGCCCTCCTGGGTGCCTTCTCGCTCCGTCGCAAGGCGCGCCGCTACCGGCTGCCGCTCGACGGCGCCGCCGCTCGTCGCTTCTCTGGCGGTCTCCTGCCACCGCTCCTGCTCGGCATGGTACTGACGTTCGCCGCAGGCAGGACAGCGGCCTGGGGGATGTTGGTCCCGCTCTGGCTGGGCTGCTACGCCGTGGCCATCCTGGCCGCAGGCGCCGTGTCCTCGGTACGGATCGTTCCTCGCTTCGGAGCGGCCCTCCTCTTCCTGGCGGCACTGGCGACGGTGCTACCACTGTCCTGGCATGACGGGCTTATGGCCCTCGGCTTCGGCGCAGGACATCTGATCACAGGCGAGATCGTTCGGCGCCGGTACGGAGGTTGAACATGGGCGCCCGAGCCGTCCGTAAGCACCTGCACGCTGCCCCGCCCCAGGCGGAGTCCTCACCGGCACCGGTGCTCGAAGCCATACCCGGAGACGCTGTGGACCAGATCCCCGCCCTGGACGCGCTCATTCACGAGCGGGCCCGCCTTGCCATCGTCACCGCGCTTGCCGGCGGAGAACCACGCACCCACACCGAACTGCGCGACCTGCTCCACCTGACCGATGGGAACCTGAGTGTGCATGCCCGCAAGCTCGAGGACGCCGGCTACCTCACCTGTACCAAGGAATTCGCCGGTCGGACACCACGCACATCGTATCGACTGACCAGCACCGGCCGGAGCGCCTTCGATCGCTACCTCGCCCACCTCGAACACCTTGTCACTGCGCTGCGTGGACGATAGGCGACCCACCGGATCGTCCGGAGAGATCTGTGTTGGAGACGGCCCTCAGCCCACGCGAAACAGGTCGAGCGCCCTCGCATAGCCCACCGTGAGCAGGTGGCGCAGGCCCTGATGTGCCGGCTGTTCCAGATCGGGATCTGAAGCCAGGAGCGCATCAGCCTGCATACGAGCGATCTCGTTCAACTCGGCGTCCCGCAGCGGGTCGGCCACCTTGAAGGCGGGATCCCCGTGCTGCCGCGCGCCGAAGAGATCGCCCATCCCTCGCAGGCTCAGGTCGGCTCGGGCAATGGCGAATCCGTCTTCCGTGGCGGCAAACAGATTCAATCGTTCCGCGGCTTCCGTGCCAACGTCACCCAGCAGGATGCACCAGGATCTGGCCGAGCCTCGTCCAACACGCCCCCGCAGCTGATGCAGCTGCGATAGCCCGAAGCGCTCCGGATGCTCGATGATCATCACGCTGGCATTCGGTACATCGATGCCGACTTCAATGACCGTGGTTGAGACCAATACATCGAGATTCCCATCGCGGAACTGGCGCATGATCCGATCGCGCTCTTCTGCCGCGATCCGCCCATGCAGCAAGGCCACGCGCCACCCCGCCAGCGCACCAGCCGTCAATGTCTCGAACATGACCGTGGCGGCTTTGAGTTCAATCTTCTCGCTCGTTTCGATGAGCGGATACACCACGTACACCTGCCGGCCTGCCTGAAGCTCGCTTGCGGCAAAGGCGAAGACCTTGTCGCGGGCTGACTCGGGACGCACGGCGGTCTTCACGGGTTGGCGGCCCGGTGGACGCTCGTCGAGCACACTGACATCGAGATCCCCGTATAGCGTGAGCGCCAGGGACCGCGGGATGGGCGTCGCACTCATCAGCAGCACATCGGTTGCCGTCCCCTTCTCTCCGAGCAGGGCGCGCTGCTCCACGCCGAAGCGATGCTGTTCGTCGATGATGGAGAGGCCGAGGTTGGCGAAGTGCACGTCCGACTGCAGCACCGCATGTGTGCCGATGACGATCGTGGGGGCGGAATCGGCGATGCGTGCCAGCGCGGCGCGGCGCTCGGCCGCAGAGAGTCGACCGGTCAGCAGCACCGGCGCAATATCCAATGGCGCGAGCAGTTGACCGATACTGCGGGCATGCTGCTCCGCGAGCAACTCCGTCGGCGCCATCAAGGCAACCTGCGCGCCGTTCTCCATCGCCACCAGAGCCGCGAAGAGGGCCACCACGGTCTTTCCCGAACCCACATCACCCTGCAGTAATCGATGCATACGGAGAGGACTGCCCATGTCCGCAGCGATATCGCGGATCGCGCGGACCTGCGCTCCTGTCAACGCATACGGAAGGTGCTTGCGCAGTGCGCTGGTGAGCGTGCGTCGGCTTCGCATGGCCCGCCCTGGCCGTGCCTGTCTGGCAACCTGGTTTGCTCGGCGATGCAGCACCTGCACACACAGCAATTCCTCGAATGCAAGACGCGCTCGGCCGCGAACGGCTTCCGCTACCGACGTCGGGCGATGCACCATGTGCAGCGCGTCGCGAAGCGGCGGGACGTTGGCCGCAGCCAGCCACTCTGGTCGGAGCAATTCCTCCACCTGTGGCAACAGTGCGTCGAGATGCTGCTGTACCAGAGTTCGCAGCATGCGCACCGACAGTCCTTCGGTGCTCGGATAGACTGCAAGCACCCGTCCACCCGCAGTTCCCTCCTCTTCCGGACCGAGGTTCACATAGTCACGGGGCTGCAACCGCCTGCCGTGGAAGAATCGCACGGCCCCGGTACACAGGAGCCAATCACCCTTCGCAATGGTCCGGTCGAGAAACGGTTGGCCTGGCCACGCAATTTCAAGCATCCCCGAATCATCGCGGATAACGGCCTGAAAGACCCGCAGTCCCTTGCGGGTTGGCAACACGCCCTTCGCAATCACCTGGCCGAGCACCGTGACATCCGCGCCAACTGCAGCATCATCGATGGGCGTGATGGTCGTGGCATCCTCGTAGCGGTGGGGCACATGGCGGAGCAGATCACCGGCCACGCTGATGCCCAGGCGCCCGAGCATCAGCGCACGCGCCGGGCCGACGCCTTTCAGGTAGGTGACTGGCGTACTGAGGGTCAGTCGCGGTGCGCGTGACGCCGTACGCCTGGATGGCTCCCGTCCCGACGACTCCCCCACATCACCCCCGCCGCTCAGGCCTCAACCAGTTCCCGCGCATATACCTCTGCATCAAACGGCTCGAGATCACCGACCTGTTCACCCACACCGACAAACTTGATCGGCACATCGAGTGCCGTATGCACGGCCACCACGATCCCGCCTTTCGCCGTCCCATCGAGCTTGGTCACCACCACACCCGTCACGGGTACGGCGCTGGAGAACGTCCTGGCCTGGGAGAGGGCATTCTGTCCGATGGTGCCATCCAGCACCAGCAGAATCTCGTGCGGCGCCGATGGCATTCGCTTGCCGATGACGCGATGAATCTTTCGCAGTTCCGCCATCAGATCGTCACTCGTGTGCAGCCGGCCTGCCGTATCGATGATGATGAGGTCGACGTTGCGTGAGATTCCGGCGTCAACCGCATCGAAGGCCACCGAAGCCGGGTCCGAGCCGGGCACGCCACCGACAAATTCCGCACCTGCCCGCTCGGCCCAGACCCGCAGCTGATCGATCGCTCCCGCGCGGAAGGTATCCGCGGCGCCAACCAGCACGCGCTTGCCCTGTGCGCGGAACTGCGCAGCGAGCTTCCCGATAAATGTGGTCTTGCCCGCACCGTTGACACCGATGACCAGCAGCACCGTTGGTCCCGAGGGGGCCACGACCAATCGTGGGTCGGCATTGCCGCTCCGGAGTGCATTGGCCACGCCATCGGCGAGTGCCTGACGAAACTCCGCCTCCGATTTCACCTCCCCGCGCTTGTGCCGGCGCTCCACCTCCGCGACGAGCGCCAACGACGTCGGCACCCCGAAATCGGATTCGATCAGCAGTGTCTCAAGCGCTTCGAGCGAGCCCTCATCGACCCCGCTGAACAACACCGACACATCCGTGCGGACCAGGTCCTTGACGCGCTGCCAGAGCGAACGTTTGGGAACATCATCCTTGCGACGAAACAGACGAGACACAGGAGGAAAGTCTGGGGGAAGAGAGTTGAATGACAGCGTCTACCGTGGCGATCAACGTTGTCCCGAGAGGCGGCGGCCAATCCACTCGGCGCACAACAAGACCAGCGCCAATACGAATGGCCACCCCGCCTCGACGAGGCGCGGTGTATCGGACACCGCGGCTGCACGGGATGCGGGACCGGCGGTGACCGACGGTGCACGCGGAACCCATTCACGTGATGCGTTGACCACGAGGACGCTGCGCCCGCCGCGCGTTTGCACATCATACACACCCGGAGGAAGCGTTGATGACGCGACCTCGAAGCGACGCGCGGAAAACGTCAGCATCAGGGAGTCTGTCGCCCTGCCCTGCGCGGGTGCATTGCCCGTACTCCGACGGGAGAGCGTCACCGCGACCAAGGTGTCTGCCCCACCACGTCGCCAGAGTACGGGATCACCAGCACGCAGCATGCCTGTTGCCGGTCGCGCCGCGCGTACATCGCCCCGACCGGCGGCAACCCAATCGAAGATCCCTCCCCACAGCGCGGTAAACGCCTCGCGCGGGCGCCCACCACGGAGGGCCCACCCCGCGTAGCCTGATCCGGAAATGATCACCGTGCGTGTGCCTCGCGCTTCGCGTGCCGCGATGGCCGCCACGGGGTCGCCGCGTTTGCTCAAACGCGCGGTCAGCACGGCATACTCGGGGCCGATCAGCACCCCAGCACCAACATTCGTTGCCGGCCCCGCCAAGGTGATCGGCGGTAGGGAATCAAACGGCAAAGCGCTCAAGGCCGACATCAACGGAGACGGCGGCGCGTCCGCCACGTACCACTCGGGTGTCCGGGCGAGTTCACCGGCCCGTGCGACAGCAGTTGGAGGGGCGGGCACCCACAGTGCTCGCGCAGCTCCGGCGAAGAGTTCACCAGTCGTCCCGGAGCGTCCTACACCCGTTGACAGCCAGCTGGTATCCCCATGCAGGATGAGCATGCCAGCGGCGGCCGCACGCGCCCGTACCTCCGCCTCTCCAATGGATGCCAATGCCCCTTCGACGCGCCATGCGTTGGGCGCGACCCGCAGGTATGCACGAGTCGGAACATCGAGGGCGCCACGCAGCACGGTGAGTACTTCGCGCACATCCAGATCTGGCGCGGTGGAAAGAAAGACCGCCGTGGGACGATCGCCAATCTCGATGGCCGCAGTCAGCGTATCGTTGCGCGGTTCCGCATCGGCAGCCACACGCACCACGGACTGCAGCAGGGCAATGTGCGCGCCACGCGGCATCGTCACACGCGCCGTGATGCGTGTGCTCGCGTAGGGACCGAGCGCCGGCACTGGTACCGTTGCGTGCTCCACCCCATCGAGCAGCACGGCCATGCTACCTTCGGGTGTGGCCGAGCCTCCTGCGACAAGTGTCGCCGCCACTGAGACGGTGTCTGCCGCGGTGGCGGAAGACGGCACGGCAAGATCCGCCAACGCCACATCGCGTCGCGAAGCCCTATCGGTCACACTGGCCATGGTCTCCACGCGAGAGCCAGCCGGTGCGTCCGCCATAACCTCCGCATCGTCGAGTTCTCCATCGGTGACGAGCACCAGGGCGCGGCCCATGGCGGCCGCACGATCTACGGCAGGGCGCACCCGCGAGACCTGATCGCGCGGCACCCACTGCGAAAGGTCCTCGTGCGTTGCGTCACGCAGCGAATCACCCACCAGAACCAGCGGTGCGTCCGCCCCCACCGCGGGAATCACGCTGTCAACGAAGCGCTGACGCCATCCGCGAACCGCGGTGCTTTCATCACCGACCGCTCGGCGCCACGACGCTGACGCGTCGACAGCCAACAGGGGTGGCGGGGTATGGGGGCGTCCGGACGGCGCTCCGAACAGCAGTGCCGCCACGATCGTCACCGCAGCCATACGCAATGCCGCGAGCACTCCTGTCCGTGCCGGCGAGGTCATACCAGCAGCGGCAGCGCGGCCCCGCCCATAGGCGAGCCACGCAGTCAGAAGGCCAAGAGCGATGGCGAGAATCCAGCGTATCACGCAGGTAAGCTCACGAGGGGAGCGATCCGATAAAAGGGGAAGGGGCGGGAGTTGAACGTCGCTCCCACCCCACCCGTAGACTTGCGCATGATCCGCGAGGCCATGTCAAAGGAGCCACCCGTCGTGGCGGCCTCCTCGCGTTGCGCGCGGCTCAATCGCCGGCGATTCGCGCTCCCTCGCTCCGTACCGCGACACTCGGCAGGGCGGCATCGAGCCGCGCAAACAGGCGGACCTTGAGGGCCGTAAACGCTGCTCGCTGCTCCGCAGCCAGCGGTTCACCGGTCACGTCACGCAGGGCGACCCGGGGGTCCCGATGCTTGCCGCCCACCAGAACTTCGAAATGCAGATGCGGGCCGGTAGCAAGCCCGGAAGAGCCGACGTAGCCGATAGTTCGCGAGATCGGCACGGAAACGCCCGCCCTGATCCCGCTGGCAAAACCCTGCAGGTGTCCGTAGCGCGTCACGTAGCCGTTTGTATGTCGAATCTCGATGACCCGACCATACCCACCTTTCCAGCCCGCAAAGATCACGCGCCCGTCACCCAGTGCCCGAATGGGCGTGCCAGCCGACGCCGCGTAATCCGTGCCCTGGTGGCCACGCATGATTCCCAGAACGGGATGTCTGCGCATACCGAACACGCTGGAGATGCGGCGGAATGCCAACGGTGCGCGCAGGAAGGCCGCGCGCATCGACTTCCCTTCGCCGTCGAAGTAGGCCACCCGCGTGCCCTGCGCAAAGCGCATGGTCTCGACCGAGCGGCCGGCCACGCTGAGCCGAGCTGCGATGATATTGCCGGGGCGCACCATGCCATTGGGCGCGACCTGCCGCTCAACAAGCACCCGCACGGAGTCGCCCTTCTGAAGGTCGCTGCTCAGGTCGACGCGATACTCAAGGATATCGGCCAGGGCGTAGGCCAGTTCGACACGTACCCGTGCGGGGAATGCCTCTGCGCCGGCGGCAATGGCTTCCGTGAGCGTGGAGTTGACCACACCACCCACTACGACGGTATCGGTCTGCCATGGGAGGAGTTCTTCCTTCTCGACCCACGCCTGGGAATTCACATCGGACCTGGTCAGTCGGACGATGCGATCGATGGCCAGTTGGAAGACGATTTCGGACGTCCCCGAATCGGGCTCGACGCGGGTGGTGATCTGCGTGCCCGCGCGGATGCGCCGGGAATCGATGACCGAGGCGGCCTGCAGCGCCTGCACGGCTTCATCGGGCGAGACACCAGCGCGCTGCAGCGCAACCGACAGGGCTTCGCCCTTGCGCACCGTATCGACCATGGTGCGCCAACGGGAGGAAACACGCGGCCCCGCGGCCAGCACTTCGGCAGCGGGGCGCTCTTCGACGACGGGACGTCCCAGCGCGATGACCGCCGCTCCGATCCCCAGACACCCAGCGGCAACGAGCAGCGTACGCGTGACGGTCAATCCATCTGTCTCCGTATGAACGTCGGGATTTCCATGTCGTCGAGTTCAGCGCTGGACGACATGACGGGCGGCTGGACACGAGGCGGCCGGACGACTGCTGCCTCCCTGGCGGGACGCACCGGCGCTGGAGCCGGTGGCCGGACCGTTGTACGCTCTCGGGCCGGGAAGGGGAGCACCGCCGGCACCCGGTGGGTGGCCGTAGTCTGGGAAGATGCGCCCACGCCCCCCCCAGCGGAAGGGGCGAATGTGCTGTGGGGCATCCCGGGGCCTGCCACGTTCCCGCCCTGGACAAGCCGGTCGAAGCCTGTGGCGATGACCGTCACCCGGATCTCGCCCATCATGGCAGGCTCGTGTACCGCACCAAAGATGATCTCCGCCTCGTCTCCCACCGCATCGTGGACGATGTCGTTGATCAGGTGCACTTCGCCAAGTGTGAGGTCTTCGCCGCCAGTAATGTTTACCAGGACACCTGTGGCGCCGGAGACAGACACGTTGTCGAGCAGGGGGGATGCGATGGCCTGCTGCGCCGCTTCGCTGGCGCGGTTCTCTCCACGTCCGATGCCGGTGCCCATGAGTGCCGAGCCACCGTTCTGCATCACGGTGCGGACGTCGGCGAAATCCACGTTGACGAGGCCCGTCTCGGAGATGAGCACCGAGATGCCCTGCGTGGCATGGAGCAGCACTTCGTCAGCCTTCTTGAGGGCTTCGTGGAAGGGAATGCCCTTCCCCACCACCGCAAGCAGTCGTTCGTTGGGCACGATGATCATCGTGTCGACGTGCTTGCGCATCTCGGCGATTCCGTCTTCGGCCTGGCGCATGCGCTTGCGGCCTTCGAACAGGAACGGTCGCGTTACGATGCCGACGGTGAGTGCGCCCGCTTCGCGAGCCAACTGGCAGATCACCGGTGCCGCACCAGTGCCCGTGCCGCCGCCCATCCCGCAGGTGACGAACACGAGGTCGGCGTTGCCGAGCACGCGCTTGGCGTCCTCGCGGTTCTCCTCGATGGCCTGGCGCCCGATCTCCGGTCGCGCACCCGCACCCAGACCGCGGGTGAGCTTCTTGCCGATCTGAATCTTGACGTCGGCCTTGGAGTTCATCAGTGCTTGCGCGTCGGTATTCACCGAGATGAACTCGACCGCTTCGAGATGCTCCTCGATCATGCGGTTCACGGCATTGCCGCCGCCGCCACCGACGCCCACGACCTTCATGCGGGCGTTCTGGGACGCGCTCTCTTCAAACTCGAAGGTCATCCGGGGGAGCTCCATACGGGGCCTTGGCGACGAGGTGGGGAGGACAGACCGTCCGGTTGCGCGGACGACCCGGAGGCCGAGCGCCGCGAACTCCACCAGGGATGGCAGACCGCGCTCCCGACCGATGTGCAAATGTGGATGAAACCGGAACTGGTGCCGTAACTCCCCTAGAATACACTTTCGACGGCATCACGCAACCCATGGATTTCTTTGGACTTGTGGACTTTGTGACAGTGTCGGCCAGGTGTCGGAACAGACTATGTTTTATCCACAATCCCTTGAGTGCGCGCGAGGATGTGAGATTGCAGAGCCAGGAACCCGCCTCCGTGCCGGTACGGCCGTGAAACTGCTCCCTGGCTAGCTCCTGCCTGCTGCCTTTTCAAACCGTGATGCGGTGGCGCCGGCTGTGTCCGGATGCCTCTCACTCTCACCGCCCCGCGAGCCTGGGCCTGACCACGATGGGGCCGATGGCCTCGAATCGACTCCCGTCGTCGAGCACGGGCCTGGCCACACCGTCCCATGGTGAGCGGGAATCGCCCGAGACGTCTTCCGCGACCGCCTCCACGACGAATTGCGCCCGCGGAACCCCGCAGAGGAGAAAATGGCCCGTGGCATCCGTCACGGACTGCGCCTCGTGATTGGTGGCCGAGAGACGGTCGCCGCGCCGGGTGGTGGGCAGCCGGATGGTGCCCACCCACTTCGCAGTGACCGTGGCGCCGGCTACGGGGGTACCGAGAGAGTCCGTCACGACACCCCACAGGGCCGCCTGATGCTGGCGGACCGGTTCGGCGCCACAGAGGTGCCCCAGTACCTGATCGCCCGTGGGTGTGCGCAGTCGGTCATCACCCGCACCGATGCGCGCATCGGTGCGGGTCGGCAGCGCTGAGGCCAGAGGCCAGGGCTCCGCGCCCCCGAAGGGAAATCGCAGCGCGACATCGTAGCGCCCCTGTGGCACAGGAATGGTCGAGCGCCCGGTGCTGTCGATCGGCGCATTGATGTCAGTGCCTTTCACCACGACACGCGCAACGGAGAACCACTCCGCGCGTCGATCGAATTGCATGCGCAACATCGGCAGCATCGCACGCCAAGGGGCTGCACCCGGAACCTCCGCGGCGAGCACCACACCTCCCTCCTCCTGCACCCCGATGACCGCACGCTCCTCGAGTGCGAAGGTCGTGCGCCGGAGATTGTCGCTGCTGCGGCGTTCACGTTCACCGATGCGCGGCATGCGCAGCGTCCACTGCGAGATGAACCAGGTGCCGTCGGACAATTGCATGAAATGCACACTGCCGCGCGCCTGCTCAGCCGACACGAACGACGGCAGCCCCACATACCGGAACTGCACACTGTCGAGACGCGCCGTGCGCCGGTCCACCCAGAAACTGCCCGCGATATCCACCACCCGTTCACGCGGAGACGCCGGTTCGAATCGCACAGCCAACCGATCGCGATTGCCGTCGGGGCGATCGACCAGTTCGAAACAGTGGCTGCGAAGGAACGACGGCGAAAGCAGTGTGGTGGCCGTCGGCGCGAAGAACGTGCTGCCCGCTTCGTCTTCACGCAGATAGCCATGCAGTGCGAGACTGTCGGGATCCCAGGCGCGATAGCTCGTGATGGACGTGCCGCGCGTGCGCTGCTGCGTGATGCCGCGCACGACGCGACCCTCCGCATCGAGGCGACGTACGAAGGCGTAGCGTTCGAACTCCCGCGGCCTACCTGGCACATCGTTCGTGACACCGAGCACGGTGCTGATCTGGCCCCAGATGAGTGCCAATGTCGCGCCTTGCGTGCGCGTGAGATCACAGGCCTGCCGCTCGCGCGTGATGACCTCGGGCAGTGCCACCGGCAACCCCTGCCATCGGATCGACACCGACGTGCCGGCCTCGGGCAGCGTGATCGCCCCCGCATCGAAGGGCGCAAATCCCACCCGCAATACACGCAGCTGATAACGCCCCGCCGGCAGCGGCACCACAAACCGACTGCCCGCGTTCACCACCACCCGCGCCCGCTCGGTCTGCTGTTCATCGAGCACCACCAGCACCGATGGCCCCGCGGCGCGCGCTCCGTCCACAGTGGTCACCGTCCCGGACAACGTCTGCGCCGCCGCGCCTCGTGGGGCACACAGTGTGGCCGTCATCAATGCGACTGCGCACACACGGGCCAACCCGGTCGGTCTCATGCATTCGAAGTTAATGCGGGGATCCGGGCAGGAGGTCTCTCGCCGCTGCCCGGAACTTTCTCTGTGATCCACAATGCATGAGTTTCCTTGCAACCCCGTCCGGGCAGTGGGTTCGTAGATGGCAGTCGTTGGTTCACCTTCAACCCGACCTGCCATGAAGCGTCTGACGCAGTTCCTCGCAGCGCTGATGATCCCGTCATTGGTGCTGACAGCCGCAGTGGATGCGCAAAGCGGAACGGTATCGGTCAACGGCACGCACGCCACCTATCTCGCCGGAGGCAATACATACAGCGTGGCGCCCGGCTGTGCCGGTATTCCCGGCTGCGCGATTCCCGGCGGTATCGCGCCGGTGGCCATTGCCCTCGATCCAGGCCCCGGACGTGTACTCACGTTCAGTACGGTCGTGGGAGCCATGACTTTCTGCCCCGCATATACCTGCGGAACGACGGGCCCCGATGGCCCTGCCAACAGTTTGCCGACGACCAATCTGAACGCCAGTGGCTCAATCTCCGGCATCCAGGCCAACACCTCCGGATTCCTCGCCGGCGTGTTCCTCGGCGCATCGCTGCCCGCATCGGCACCCGCATCACTCGATTTCACCACCATCGGCACCGATTTCCTTGCACTCACCCCGCTGCTTGGGCAGCAGTTCTTCATCGGTGACGGTCTCACGTCCACCAGCATCACCCAGCAATTCTTCGTGCCGGACGATGCGACGATGCTCTATCTCGGCATCGCCGATGGCTTTGGTTTCTGGGGCGATCCCGGTGCCTATGACGACAACGCCGGCGACTATCGCGTCGTGTATGCGGTGCAGACCACGGTGCCGGAGCCGTCTACCCTGCTCCTGATGGCGGCGGGCAGTGCGATGCTGCTGGCCACCTATTGGCGGCGCGCCTGCGCGCGGAGTGATGCGTAGCCAGCTGTGATAGCGAGTAGACTGGTTCGCGGGCGAGAGTCTGAAGGGTGAACAGTCGGTGGTGGGTTGCGTGTTACGTGACTCGACAGCCGGCGGTTCACCCTTGCCCGTACGGCGGAGAGTTATGCTCGTGCTCGCTGCCGTCTGATCCGACCTTCGTGCGCTGAGTCAGCTGCTCGCCGACACGCCGTTTGCCGCTCTCGACGATCTCGTCTGCGATTCCAGTCGAGAGGAGAGGTGT
>CAZPJX010000062.1:0-17625 GCA_964586985.1 uncultured Gemmatimonas sp.
CGTGGCGCGAAGGCCAGCAGCATACCGAATGGCGAGCCGTCGGCATCGAACCGCAGTACCAGCGCCAGCAGTAGCGTCATCCCGGCCGCGGCCCACACAAGCAGCCCTAGTGCTCGCGATGCGCGCCACGCCTGTGGCGGGCCCGGCGGGCCGCGCCTGGAGGCGTCAGACATTGAGCGTGCGCGGGGCTCACCACGCGATTCAGGCATAATGATAGTTGCGCTGGAAAAACGCAGGCGTCGCCGTTTCCGTCCCTTCCCATCAGCCGGCTCGGAGGGAGTCGCAGCGCTGGACGTGGGTGCGGGAGAGGGCCCCGCTCGAGCGCCATCGCTCACCTGCAGGATGCGTCCACACTTGCGGCAACGAATGGTGGAGCCGGCCGGAGCACCACCGACATGAAACACCTCGCCGCAGGGGCAGTTGAGACGGGTCACCTCAGCACTCCGCGCGTCGAGCCGCGCTGGGCATAAACCAAAAGCGGGCCCGGAAATCCGAGCCCGCTCTCCCCAGTTGCTGCGGCACCGAAGTCAGGTCAGCCGACCGCCGGCGACTCGATCACCAGCGCACTGGTGGGCTTCGCCTCGGCCGCATGGCCTGCGAACTGGGCGTTGGTCCACACCACGATCCCGTACAGGATGGCGCCAATGAAGATTGCGCCCCCGATGAGCCCCATGAATGCCGCACCCATGTCGGGATTCTTGTCGTGCTGCGTGCTGTGTCCAGCCATGATCCGGAGGAGTAAGGGGGAGGGTCAGTCGACGTCGGCCACGCGGACCGACACCATGTGATCATTCTGCACGATGGTCGGCAGGATCTCCAGTCCCTCTGTCACCTGACCAAACACGGTGTGCACGCCGTTCAGATGGCGGGTGCTGGCTTCACTCAGGACCAGGAAGAACTGGCTCCCGCCGGTATCCCGTCCGGCGTGCGCCATCGACAGGGCGCCCACCTTGTGCGTATGCGGATTGCCCTTGGTCTCGCAGGGGATCTGCCACCCTGGTCCGCCCGAGCCGATGCGGCGGTCGCCGGCCGGCAGATCGCGCGAATAGGGATCGCCTCCCTGCACGACGAAATCGGGGATGACCCGGTGAAACTTGATACCATCGTAAAAGCCGGAGTTGGCGAGCTTTTCGAAGTTCTCGGCGGTCTTGGGCGCTTCGCCGTCATACAGCTCGGCTTTCAGCGTACCCTTATTGGTTTCGATCGTAGCGATCTTGGCCACGGAATTCTCGACGGTTGAAGGAACAAAAAGATCCCGGAAAGCTAGTCCGCTGATGCTCAGCCGTCGATGCCCGCACTCGGACAGACATCGGCCAGGACGCAGCGATCGCAGGCCGGCTTGCGCGCAAAGCAGACACGCCGGCCATGAAAAATGAGCAGATGGCTCAGCAGCGCCCACGCCTCGCGTGGAAAGAGCGGCAGCAGGGCACGCTCGATACCCACGGGATCGGCTTCGCGCGTCAGTCCCAGCCGTCGCACCAGGCGCTGAACGTGCGTGTCCACCACGATGCCCTCGTTGATGCCAAAGGCGTTGCCGAGGATCACGTTGGCGGTCTTGCGTCCCACTCCCGGCAGTCGTACCAGGGCCTCGATCACCCCTGGGACCTCGCCGCCATGATCGCGAACCAACGCCGTCGCCATGCCGATGAGGCTCTTCGTCTTGGCCCGATAGAATCCGGTAGTGTGAATGATCGCCTCCACCTCGTCCGCCGATGCCGCGCTCAGACGCTCCGCATCGGGGAAGCGCGCAAACAGCTGTGGCGTCACCATGTTCACGCGCGCATCGGTGCACTGCGCCGACAAGATGGTGGCGCAGAGCAGTTCGAAGGCGTTGCGATGCGATAGCTCGCAACGTGCGTCGGGGTACTCCTGTGTCAGGCGCTCCAGTGTGCTCGTCGCGATCGCGAGCTTCTCGGCTCTGTTCTTCGGGCTGCGGGCTAGCGGTGCCGCACGGTGTGAGGGCTTCTGGCCGTAGGTCTTCGCACTGCGGCTCGGTTTGGTTGCGGTCTTTGTCGATGCAGCACGCTGCCTGGTGACCCCGGGCTTCTTCACCGAAAGCGGTTGACGGGGACCATTGCCGGATTTGGCCATCGTTCTCGCGTCAGGACGTGGTCGCGCTGCGACGCGCGCGGGCGAAGGCCAGCACGTCATCAGCGCTGCGGGTGTTGAGCACGTCGGGCGGTGTCAGCCATCCCTTGCGCGCCACGGCCACGCCGGATTCGAGATGCTCGAATCCCTGCGGGGAATGCGCATCGGGGCCGATGCTCACCAGCGTGCCATGTGCACGCGCCACACGACAGGCATGCCAGTCGATATCGAGACGATGGGGGTCGGCATTCAGTTCCACGGCCACGCCTACGGCACCTGCCTTCTCGATGACGGCGTCCAGGTCAATGGCATACGGCTCTCGCGTCAGCAGGAGTCGCCCGGTGGGATGCCCAAGTATGGTGAGATGTGGATCATCGAGCGACTTGAGCACGCGATCGGTCATCTGCTGCCTGTTCATCCCATAGCGCGAGTGTATGGAGCCGATGACGAAGTCAAATCGCTCCAGCAATGACGCGTCGTAGTCGACACGTCCACACGGCAGGATATCGGCTTCGATGCCTTTGAGAATGCGGAAGTCGATGCCATCATCCACATACCGTGCATTCAGGGCGTCGATCTCTGCATGCTGCTGGAGAATTGCTTCGGGGGCGAGTCCGCCGGCATAGGTGTTCGATTGCGAATGATCTGAAACGCCCAGATACCGAAGCCCGCGCGCCTGTGCGGCCGCCGCCATCTGTTCGATGGTCGCACCACCATCGCTGTACTGTGAATGACAATGCAGGGCTCCCACGAGATCCGCTTCGCGCAACAGTGGCGGCAATGCCCCCTCGGCCGCTGCAACGATCTCGCCCGTCCCCTCCCGCAGCTCGGGTGGCACCCATGCCATGCCGAGCCGGCCATACCACTCGGCTTCATTGGCCAACGCGACCACGGCGCCCGTGGCATCGCGAACCTCATCACCTGACAGCGAAAGGCCATGAGCCGCCGCACGTTCGAGCATCTCTTGAACGTGCGCGGTACTGCCGGTTGCACGCCAGCAGGCCAGCGGAAACTGTTCCGGGCGTACGCAGTGAAGATCCACATGGACGCCGTTGTCGAGACGGAGCGAGAGCGTGCGACCGGCGCCGCCGATCACCTCACGAACCCCACGCAATTGCGACAGCGACTGCGCAACCACACTGGGACTCCCGCGCACGGCGACCACGATGTCGATATCGCGCACGGTCTCGAGCCGTCGCCGGATGGAGCCGGCAATTTCGAGCTGGAGCACATCGGCGTGTGCACGCAGCACCTCTGCCACTCGGGCCGCCTCCGCACGAGCATGTGGCCACAACACCGCCTCGCCCGATGCCCGGAGGTCGGCGATACCTTTGAGCACTCTCTCGGCGGTCTTCTCGCCGAAGCGGGGCAGGGCGGCGAGTCGACCGTCCCGTGCGGCCTGTTCGAGGTCCATGACGGTGTCGACGCCAAGTCCCTCATGAATGGCGCGAATGCGCGCCGGTCCGAGCCCGGGGATGCGCAGCATTTCCAGCAATCCCTCAGGAGTTTCCTCCTGGAGGCGCTCAAGGAGTGCGGCACCGTTCGACTCGGCGAGTTCCTGAATGACCGCGCGGGTCTCGTCGGAAAGCGGGGTCAGCTCGACTGCTTCGGATGCCCTCGCTCCCCCAACGGCATCGTCGAGTGATTGGGCGAGAACCTCTGTCAGTACTCGATCGCCCAACCCCCCGATAACCCGCGCGGCCTGCTGCATCGCCCGAATCCGGTCCTTTTCGGCGTCGTGCAGTTCAAGCAGGCTGGCAATGCTGGTGAGCACGTGAGCGGCGGTCCGACAGAGCATGGATGCAATCTAGCTCCCTTCGGGGCTCGTGCCCGCTACCCCTCCACCCCCGCGACTCCCTTCATCTGCTTCACCAGGGCCACCATCTGGACTTCTGTCAGGTCCAGCTCATGTTGTCCGGCATCAGGGTCCAGCAGGCCTTTGCGCATACCCACGGCCACACGGTTCTGATAGCGGACCTTGGCCAGCAGTTCGAGGGTCACGCGCCGCAGGGCGTGATAGCGCCGCTTTTCCGCATTGGCGCGTCGGTAGCGCTGCTGCACTTCGTCAGGCCGGAGGTCGCGAGCCCGCGCGAGCACGTCGTCATTCGTCCGTCCTGGAATCACCCCGCGATCCGGGATCCCGCTGTTCGTCCAATCCAGCTCCGCGAAGAACAGCCGCCCCACACATTCGACGCCATCGTGCGCCGTGTGCAGCGTGACGCGAATCTCACGGCCCTCGATAGGGACCGTGCCGAGCGGGGTTTGCGTGACGGTACCGAATGACGCCATAGGGGCAGCTCCGGACGCGTGCCACCACGCGCCCTGTCACAGGATCTCTGGTATGGTCCTCGCCAGAAAGGCCCGCACTGCTGCGAACAGCGCTTCCGGCTGCTCGACGTACGGCACATGGCCGCAGGCGTCGAGCACCACGAACTCGGCGCTCAGACACTCGGCCGCCGCGCGGGCGGAATCGAGTGGAATGGGATCCGAATTCCCGTGAACGACGAGTACGGGGCAGTGGACGGCACAAAGCGCCTCGCGCAGATCGAAGTCGCCGAGGCTGCTCCAGATGGACTGCTGCACCCTTCCCGTGACGCGGAATGGGGTGAGGGCCGTGGCCCGTGCGGGATCGTGGAAATAGCCCGCGACACTGAGCTCGAAGCTGCGCTGCCGATAGGCCACGGGATCGCGTTCACGCAGTCCCGATGCGCTCAGTTCGCTGCGCATGTGCTGGATCACTGCACTGCGTCCGCGCTCCGCCAGCCTATCCTCGAACTCGTTCCGCCAGCTTCGCGTGATCGGCGCAGGAGAGATAAGCACCATACGTGAGGGTGCGGGAAGGGAACTGTCAGACTGGCAGCGAATGGCATAGAGCATGGCCAGCAGCGCACCCCACGAGTAACCCACGAGGGTCGGAGGGACGAGGCCGAACTCGTGAACGAGTGTCCCCAGATCCGTGACCTGCGTCTCCCAGGTAATGGGGGTCGGGTCGTCGGTCTTCGACTGCCCGCCCCCTCGCTGGTCGTAGGTGAAGACCCGGAAGTCCTTCGCCAGCTCCAGCATCTGCGGGTAGAGATAGTCGTGATGGGCGCCGGGTCCGCCGTGCAGCAGGAGTAGCGGGGGGGCAGACGCCGGACCGTCAACGCGGTAGAACAGGGAGGTGGAGGCGGAGACGGGCATGTAGGGATGAGGGCTGGACAGCGGCGAGGTACGACACGGCTTCCGTCTCGAACTTAGCACAGGCGCCCCTCGCTGTTTGTCTCGTGTACATCCGCTGGCCTGGGCATACTTTCCACGAGGTGCCCGATATCCACCGATACGGAGCCATCGAAGTCTCTTCAATCGAGCACTTCTCCAGTGGATTCCACTTCCGGGATCACGGAGTTCCCCGTCACGCACTGCCTTCGTGTCCTCTCTCGGGTATCGCCGTTCCACACCGATGTCTTCCGCCGCCGAGTCGGGCGCGTTTCGGGCAATCCCCGACGGACGCGCCGCGCGCGGCGCACTGCGCGCGTTGGCATTGCTGGTGGATCGGCTAGTCACGGCGGGGATGGCGGGTGCAGGTGAGGTGCCGGAGCCGATGGTGGTGCGCGATGCGCTGCGGTCGTTCGCGGCGAATATTCGCGAGAGTGCGATGTCGTGTCGTCTCGTGGACGGCCGCATGGTCCTGGCGGGGGAGCCGTTGGAATGGGGGTTCGCTCAGGACGACCCCTTGCTGTCCTCGCTGCTGCAGCGCTGCGTTGCCCTTGGTATTGGTGGCATCACGGTCAGGCAGGGCGCTGCGCCCGGCGAGCTGTACACCCTGGCTTCGCTGCTCGCTTCGACCCCGCGTCACCGGACGGCGGGGCCATTCTCGAGTGATACCCCGACCACGATGAGCAGTATCGCGGGCGGTATTCCGGTGCATGCCGGTGCCGAGCAGAGCACTCGCGAACTGCTGCGGTCGTGGAGCGTACTGGTGTTGCCGGCCAACGCGCCTCCGGAGGATCGGCGCGAGACACCAGCCGAAGGCATTGCGGCTATCCATGCCACCCTGCCCGAAGGCAGGACCTCATCGGCGGCGGCCACGGCACTCATGCGACTGGCGGCCGCACATGGAGACGAGGCTGCCAATCAGGCCGTCGATCAGCTCGTGCAGCTCCTGGATGACGCAGAGGTTCGTGGTGATGCCCATGTGGTGGAGGGGATCGCGCGCGCCGGAGTTGCGCAGTTGCACACGGTTGGTGCTGGCGCTTCACGTCTCGCGCTCGAGCGTCTGCTGCGACGTCTCCAGCATCGCCGGACGCTGGAACTGCTTGGCGAACGGCTGCCATACGTTCCCGATCGGCTGACGTTGCTGGAGCTGTTTGCACGGGCGGGAGAGGTCGCGGTCGAGATCCTGGTGCAGCAGCTCATGCGGGTGGAGGACGCCCCGGCGCGACGCGCCTACTTCGATGGCATTGTGGCACTCGATCTGGGTGCAACACTGCTCTTCGATCTGCTGCGCGATCCGCGTTGGTATGTGGTGCGTAACGCGGTGGCCCTGCTTGGTGAGATGGGTGTGGAGTACGCCGATGCAGCCATGCTGCCACTTGTCGGCCACGAGGACGATCGCATCCGGATTGCCGTGGCGCGTGCCCTCCTTCGGGTTGGCAGTGCCAAGGCGCTCGCGGCATTGCATGGACTGATCGACGATCGGAACACCGAGGTGCGCCGCATCGCAGCCGCCTCGTATGGGCTCACCTCCAGCTCCAGTGGCAGTGTTCGTCCGCCAGCCGCCCGGTTGGCGATGGCGCTGGAGCATGAAGTCGATGAAGACGTGGCTCTTGAGATGCTCGCGTCTCTGGGGCGCTTGGGTTCGGCGGATGCGGTGCAACGGCTATTGCGCATTGCACTGCCTCCGCAGCAACCGCAGGACGGCAGCGAGCGCCCGGCGCCCCGGGAGTCCTATCTGCGTGTGGCCGCCATTGAGTCGTTGCTGCGGGCACGCGGTCAGGCCGTGGTGCCCGCACTCGAAGGTTTACGCAACGACCCCGATCCCGACGTCGCCGCTGCGGCGCGACGCCTGGATAGTTGACGCGGGGTTGTCCTCGTTCTCGAGGACGATGCTCATCCAACCGCCGGCAACATTCACCGCATCGAAGCCGTGCTGTCTGAGCAGGCGCGAGGCGAGATGGCCGCGGAATCCTGCGTGACAGTGGACGGCAATGCGGCGGCCGCCTGGGATCTCATGGAGGCGTGACCGGAGCTCGTCGATCGGGATGTGCAGGGTTTCCGCGAGATGCCCTTCGGCATGCTCCTCGGCGCTGCGAACGTCGAGCAGCAGCGGCGGCATGGGTGAGGAGCGCTCCGCGAGAAGCTGGGCAGCGGTGATGAGCGGGCTGTAGCCGCTCAGGTCGTTCTGCCCCACGAATGCCGCCACATTCACCGGATCGTTGGCCGAGGAAAATGGCGGGGCGTAGGACAGATCAATTTCGGCGAGATCGTGCAGCGTGAGACCGCCATGCAGCGCGGTGGCCAGCACATCGATGCGCTTATCCACGCCGCCGTGTCCGAACGCCTGGCCTCCGAGCAATGTCCCATCGCTGCGGTCGTAGACCAGCTTGAGTGTGAGTTCACGGGCGCCGGGATAGTACCTGGCATGATGGGTGGCATGGATGACGGCCACGCCAACCTCGAAGCCGGCGTCCCGGGCCGCACGTTCAGTGAGTCCGGTCATTCCGGCCGCGGCCTCGAAGACCTTGACCACACTGGTGCCCAGTGCCCCGTGATAGCGCATGGGGCGGTCGAGCGCGTTGGTCGCCGCGATGCGCCCTTGTCGATTGGCCGGACCCGCCAGAGGGATGCGGGCGCGGCGGCCGGAGATGACATGCTCCACCTCTATCATGTCTCCGGCGGCGAAGATATCGGGATCCGAGGTGCGCAGGTTCGCATCGACGAGCAGCGCGCCTGAAGCACCAGTCTCCAGGCCGCACTGCCGCGCCAGCGCGAGTTCCGGGCGCACGCCGGTGGCGAACAACACCATGTCTGCCGGCAGGAGCGTGCCATCGCTCAATTCGACCTGGCGGCTGGCTGCCAGCACCCGCTGAACGCCGACGCGCGTATGGACCGCAACGTCGTGTGAGCGCAGTTCTCCGGCGACCTGGGCACCGAACTCCGGGTCCATGAGGGCCATCACACGAGGGAGCAGCTCAACGACGGTGGTCGCGATACCGCGATCGTGAAAGGCTTCCGCCATCTCGAGCCCGATGAACCCGCCGCCCACGACTACCGCTGAGCGGGGCGCGTGGGTGGTGATGAACTGATCGAGGCGGTCCATGTCGGGCACGTTCCAGAGCGTGAAGACATGGCTGGCGTCGATGCCTGGCACGGGCGGGCGTACCGGGAGGCCTCCCTGCGCGAGAATGAGGCGGTCGTAGGGAATCCAGGACTCGCCGTGGGCATCGCGCACCTGCACCTGGTGTCCTTCCCGATCGATGGCAATGGCCTCGGTACCCAGTCGGGCGGTGACACGGTAGCGGCTGGCGAAGCGTTCGGGGGTGGCGAGCAGCAGTTGCTCGCGATCGGTGATGTGACGGGCGATGAAGTACGGCAGCCCGCAGTTGGCGTAGCTGACGTAGGGTCCACGCTCGATGAGCGTGATGTCTGCGTGTTCATCGAGTCGCCGCGCCCGTGCCGCGGCCGTAGCGCCACCGGCCACCCCGCCAATGATGACGAGGCGGGTGGGCGCGGATCCGGAAGGGGAGGTCATCCCGGGAACATGCTCTTCCCGACCGGCAAAGGTCTGTCGGGGATTCCCGCTCGCCCGATGGAAGGACGGGGGGATTCTGACACGTAGCTGGGTGTTGTTATCCCCGCCCCGAATGCCTCAACGATCCGTGAAGTCCGTGGCGCTGGTCACGGCGCGGCAGGTCTCCGCAATCAGGGTCGCTGCGCGGTCGAGGTCCTCGAGCGAGACCATCTCGTTGGGCGAATGCATGTAGCGGTTGGGGATGGACACCAGTCCCGTGGCGACGCCGCTGCGCGCGAGCTGCATGGCATCGGCATCGGTGCTGGTGAAACGTCCGGCTGCGTGAACGCTGTAGGGGATCTCCAGTCGCTCTGCCGTCTGGGAGAGCAGGCGATAGACCACCGGCGAGACCACCGAGCCCCGCGTGAGCACGGGCCCACCGCCGATGCTGTGTTCGCCAATCTCCTCCTTCTTCACGCCGGGATGATCGGTGGCGAAGGTGACGTCCACCGCGATTGCCATGGTCGCCTCCTGCGAGTGTGCCGCCACCCGTGCGCCGCCGCCGGTGTAGCCGATCTCCTCCTGTGCGGTGGCTGCCGCCACCACACGCGCCTGCCCCGGTTGCGCGGCATACCGACGCAGCGCCTCGAGCACCACAAACGCACCAATCCGATCGTCGATACTGCGCGAGACGATGCGATGGTTCGGCATATCCATGGTGCGGGAGTCGATCACCCCCGCATCGCCCACCTGCAGCAGCTCCAGGGCTTCGGCCTTGTTCTTCACGCCGATATCGACCCAGAGGTCGGTGATCTTCGAGGCCTTCTCACGCTCCTCGGGCTTCATGAGGTGGATGGCCTTCTTGCCGATCACGCCAAACACATCGCCACCACGGCCCAGAAAGCGCATGCGCTGCGCCACCAGCACCTGTGGGTCCCATCCGCCAATGGGCTCAAAGTAGACATAGCCGTTGTCGTCGATGTGCGTGATGATCACGCCGATCTCGTCGATGTGCCCGGCCAGGAGAATGGTTGGGGCATCGGCACCGCCGGTGCCGTCCACGCTGGCGTAGGAGTTGCCGATGACATCGGCGCGGATGGCCGCGGTGAATGTGGCGGCCTCGCTGCGCCAGGCGCGGGCGGGGGCGCCTTCGAAGCCGGAGGGTCCCGGAGTGTCGAGCAGGCGCTTGAGGAAGGCGATCGAGGATTCGGAGAGCATGCGGCAAATATAGGTGCTATCCTAATGGCATGACTCTCCTCTTCCTTGCCATCGGCCTCGCTGCAGGTGTCCTGAGCGGGCTGTTCGGATTGGGTGGTGGCATCATCATCGTGCCGGCCCTTATCTATCTGGCCAAGTTCACACCCCAGCAGGCCTCCGGCACCTCGCTGGGTGCCCTGCTCCTGCCCGTTGGAGCATTGGGCGCCTGGACCTACTACAAGGCCGGCGCACTCGATTGGAAGTCCTCGCTGCTCGTGGCTCTGGGCCTCTTCGTTGGTGCCTACTTCGGTGCGCAGGTGGCCCAGCACATCGATGGGGAAACGCTGCGACGAGCCTTCGCGGTGCTGATGCTCGTGATGGCGGTCAAGCTCTGGGTGGGCTGATCCATCGCGCTGTCACAGCGGTTTCTCGCCTGAGTTCCCTCTGCATCCCTTTTGATACGGCGCTTCACGATGGAGATCCACGGCGGCGCTCCACCGGGGGACTTCACCATCAGGCGATGCGCAGGGCGTGCCGTGGATCGATCGACGAAAACAGTGAGGGATTGAAGATGCGCGCCATGGCTTCGATGCCGTCCACGATGCGGGGACCTGGGCGTGTCGTGAGCCCGTTGGCATCCATGGCCCACACCATCCGGTCGCCCGCCCAGGCCCATTCGGGCTGCGAAAGACACGCGCGTGCCTCCACCGCCGCTGCCTGCACGCCGTAGCCACAGGGCGCGAAGACCAGGATGTCCGGATTGGCTGCGCGCAAGGCGTCCATGGACACCGGCACAGAATGCGCGCCCGCCACGCCCAGCACATCGATTCCACCCGCGCGCATGATCTGCTCGGGTCCCCAATGCCCAGCGAGATAGACGGGTGAGGTCCACTCCACGAGCGCCACGCGTGGACGCGGTGCCTTGGCCGCCTTGAGCGTCTCGTGCACCTGCCGCACCCGGTCCTGCAGCCCTGCCAGCAGTTCCTCGGCTTCGTCCAGTGCATCGAGCGCGGCTGCCACGGCGCGGATGTCGCCGTAGATCCCGTCGAGTGATGTCCCGCCCAGCGTCACGACCTGCGGTTCCGGCTCGAGCCGCGCTGCCAAGGCCCGAACATCGGGTTCATGCACCGCGCAAACATCGCACAGCGCCTGCGTGAGCAGGAGGTCGGGATGCAGTGCGCGAATCATCGCGTGGTCGAGAACGAAGAGCGCACGTCCCGCCGCATGCTGCGTTCGCACGGCCTCGTCGATGGCCGCCGGATCATGCACGTCCGGCAGCGCTGCCTTCGTGACACGGGCCCGCGAGCCAATGATTTCAGGATAGTCGCAGGCATGCGTCACCCCCACCAAGGCCTCCGTCGCTCCCAACAACGCCACAATCTCCGTCGCCGCAGGCAACAACGACACCACTTTCATGTCACCCTCTCCGCGTCAATGTCGCTGCAGCCTCTCTGCCTCCTGCCCCGGAACCGCTCCATCCGGCTTCCCAATTCTAGGGCCTGACAACCCGCTCAAATACCGCTTTCCCTCCCACATATGTCGCCATCACCTTCGTCTTGAGCACCATCTCCACCGGCACCCGCATGATATCCTGATCCAGCATCACGAAGTCGGCGTACTTCCCCGCAGTGATGGACCCCAGTTCCTTCTCCTGGAAGCCCGAATACGCAGGCCAGATGGTCATGCTTCGCAGTGCATCCTCGCGCGACATTTTCTGTTCGGGAAACCAGCCACCTGCCGGCCAGTCGCGCGCATCCTGTCTGGCGATGGCAGCATGGAACGAGATGAGCGGGTTCACTTCCTCCACCGGAAAGTCTGAACCATTGGGGATGACCACGCCCGTCTGCAACAGGGCCTGCCACGCGTACGCGCCATAGAGGCGTGAGGGACCGATGCGCTTGGCAATCCAGTACATGTCGCTTGTCTGATGACTCGCCTGCATGGACGGAATCACGCCGAGCTGTGCGAAGCGGGGGATATCGTCGTGATGCAGGATCTGGGCATGCTCGACTCGGAAGCGATGGTCTCCACGTGGCACCGTGCCCAGGGCTTTTTCGTAGGCATCGAGCACCATGCGGTTGCCTCGGTCACCAATGGCATGCGTGTTGATCTGGAAGCCGGCCTTGAGCCCCGCTTCGGCCACGTCCTGAATGTGCTGCGGCGCGCTGAGTAACAGACCCGTGTTGTTGGGATCGTCGCTGTAGGGCTCCAGCAGGGCGGCCCCACGTGATCCCATCGCGCCGTCGGCATAGAGTTTCACGGCGCGCACCCAGACCTGGCCATTGTAGAGCGAGGAGCGGGGGCCCAGACCGAAGTAGTGGCGAAGGGCGGCGGAGTCATCACCGACCATGACATAGAGCCTTAGGTTCAGCTCCTGTTTCTGCGCCATGTCCTCGAAGAGATCGATGTTCGCGCGCGAGGCACCGGCGTCGTGCATGCCTACCAGCCCGAGGCTGTGCATGCGGGCGATCGCTTCCTTGAGCGCCGAGCGCATCTCGTCGCGCGAGAAGTTCGGCACCTTCGCACCCACGATGCCCTGGGCGCGATCGATGAGGACGCCGGTGGGATTGCCCTGCGCATCCTTCAGGATCTTGCCGCCGTCGGGGTCTTTCGTAGCGCGTGTGAGCCCCGCCAGCCGCATGGCGGCCGCATTGGCATATCCCGCGTGCCCATCGACCCGTGTGAGTAGCACCGGGTGGTCGGGAAGAGCCGCCGAAAGTGCCTCGTGGCTGGGGAAGCGGGTATCGGCCCAGGCGTTCTGATCCCAGCCGCGCCCCGTGATCCAGGTGCCCTTGGGCAGCGTCTTGGCGCGCTCGACGACGCGCGCGATCACCTCATCAAGGCTGCGCGAGCCAACGAGATCGACCGCGCGCATCTTGAGTGCCAGGCCCGCCAGGTGGGCGTGTGCGTCCACCATGCCCGGGATGATGGTGCGCCCTGCCGCGTCGAGCACTTGGGTGGCGCCGCCCTTGAGCAGGGCCGCTTCGCGTTGCGAGCCCACGAAGACGATGCGCCCATCGCGTACGGCGAAGGCCTCCACAAGCGGACGCGTGTCATCGGCCGTGTAGACGCGGGCGTTGGTGACGATGAGGTCGGCGGGCGCAGCGGGCGCCGGTGCCGCGGACTGTGCGCCGAGCAGCAGCGGCAGAGCGGCCAGCGCAGCGACCGCTGGTGGGCAGGCACGGACCAGGTGAGTGGGACGCATTGGAGTGGGTGGGGAAGACTCTTGCGTCTGCATCTAGCGACCCGGTGGCAGCATCACCGCATCGATGCCGTGGATGACCCCATTCCTTGCGGCGATATCGGCCTTGATGACATGGGCGTTGTTGATCATGGGCGTGCTGCCCATGACGGAAATCCTGGCTTCGCGTCCTTCCACCGTCTTGCGGCCCGAACCAGCGAGCTTGATCGCATCGGCAGACGTGATGCGGCCGGCGACCACGTGGTAGAGCAGCACGCTGCGCAGACGCGAGCGATCCTTGGCGAGGGCATCGAGTGCAGCCGGGGCGAGCTTCGCGAAGGCCTCATCGGTTGGGGCGAAGACCGTGAAGGGACCGGGGCCGCGTAGTGTTTCGGTGAGCGAGGCTTCGCCCAGCAGTTTCGTCAACGTCTTGAACGAACCGGCCGCGGTGGCGGTCTCGATGAGGTCCTTGTCCTGGGCCTGCGCCAGCGCCGGCGAGACTGCGATGACAGCGGCGGCGATGATGGACCAGTGGCGCATGGAAAGCACTCCGGGCAGAGGTCGTGCGGCGCGGGTGTGCGCCATCTCTGAAAATAGGGGAATCGTCACCGCAGCGCGTTCACCACCACCGATTCCAGAAGGCCCAGTCCGAAGTAGGCCACGATCACGCTGATGTCGATCATGCCGATCGTGGGAATCACATTGCGCAGGGGTGCCAGGAACCACTCGGTGAGCGTGTAGGACCAGCGCCAGGCCTTGGAGTAGGGGCTCCCACCCACCCAACTCGCGATCACCCGGGCGAACAGGGCAATGCGTAGCACGGCGAAGGTCCATTTCACCAGGACCACCGCCAGTGACGACCCGGATTGCGACGCGAAGAGCAGCAGTACCAGTTGATTGCGCAGAAAGCCCAGCCCCGAGATCAGCAGCAGGCCACCAATGACCACCGCCGCGAGCGCCCACCACGGTGCTGCGTACGGCGAGCCGCCCGCACGCAGCACCCTCCGTTCCATGGGGGCAATCAGCCAGGGCTCCACCCGCTCGCGGATCAGGCGGGCCGCCGAGGAGAAGGGAGAGATGCGGCGGGTGCGCACCGCCCAGGAGGCCACCGCACCGGCAGCGGCGAGGACGCCAGCAGCGAAGACCAACGGACGCAAGACCAGCAGGAGGGCGTCCAGGGCGCGGACCAGGGTTTCGATCATGGGCGAATAGTACTCCCGAGGGCCTCGAGGGATCAGCTAGCGATCGATTGGTGCGGTACGGCCGAGCCCGGCACAGCGCTTGCCCTATTCCCCCAGGGTGAGAGTCAGGCCACCTCGGTAACACCTGCGCGAAGCCCGCCACGATGCCCATAACGCCAATCCCTGAAATCACTTACGATGCAGCGTCGCCAATTCGGCCGGCGCGGCGTGTGGTGTGCTTGGGAACGGTGGCTCTGTTTCTGTTGCAGGCATGCAACAGTAGCGACGCGGTGGCACCGCTGGGGCATGGCGCGGAAGTGGCACTCCCGGTGGCCGTGAAGGGGACGCCGCGCCTCGCGAGTCTGGCCCCGGATACCGTGCAGGCCGGTCAAACACTTGTGCTGTCGGGGCAGGATCTTCCCGCGACGCTCGGGAGCGTGCGTGTGCGGCTTGGCGACGTATCGCTCGACCTGCGGGCCGCGAGCAGCACGAGGCTCGAAGTTGCCGTACCGCTGAAGGCGTTTCCCTGCGCCCCGGCGAGCACGCGACGTCTTGAAGTCCTGATCGACGGCGTCGCGCGCCTGTCGCAGGATGTCACGGTTCGGACGGCGCAGCCGGTGACACTGGCTCCAGGCCAGTCAGTCACGGCCCTGCCGGCTTCGGGGTGCATCGAGCTGGTGGCCGCAGGCCAGGCTGAGGGCGCAGTTCCGACATTCATGGTGGCGCTGGTGAACAGCGACACCGACCTGTCACGTGCGGCGAGCGTTTCCGTTCGGGGGATTGGCAACGCTGCTTCGGTCGTTGCCGGCGTGCAGTCAACGGCATCTGCAACATCACCTGAACTTGCTGCATCTGCCGCAGTCGCCGTGCCCGCTGCCCGTTTTTCGCGAGGCGGTTCACCAGGTGGTTTACCGGGTGGTTTACCGGGCGGCTTGTCGGGTGGTTCGCCGGGTGGTTCGCTGAGCGAGCCACTTGGCGGTGCTTTGCAGGACGTCACCACAGCGCACGGCACCCTGTTGGGTGAGCAGTCGCGACTGGTTGGCAATCCCGGCGCGCTCCGGGCGGCCTGGCAGCGGCGTACTAACGCGGCATTCGTGCCAGCGGCCGCACCCTCGGCGGCAAAGGTTGGCCGCTCGACGATGGCCGCACGGGCCGCGCACCAGGTGGGCGACACCCTCACCATGACCGCGCTGCTCAATAGCTGCGCAGCGGGACAGCCGGTGACGGCGCGGGTCGTGTACGCCGGCACCCGTGCACTGGTGCTCGAGGACCTGCGGGCGCCACGCGCGGGGCACATGGACCAGAGCTATCGTGCCATTGGGGTGGAGTTCGATACGCTGGTGTATCCTCTGCTCACGCAGGAAGTCGGAGATCCGCTGGCCATGGACGCGCTGATGGCGGGTGATGGCCGAGTGACGATGCTCTTCACACGTTTCGTCAACGACTCCGCGCCCGGCACGGCCGGCTACGTGAGCGCGTGCAACTTTCATGCGCGCAGCACCTTCCCCGCGAGCAACGAGGACGAGGTGTTCTATGCGCGCACCGCGACGCTGAGCGAGACACCCGACGAGTGGCGACGCAGCATGCGCGCGACCGTGGTGCACGAAGCCAAGCACCTGGCGAGCTTCGCCGAACGACTGGCACGTGGTGTGCCTCTGGAGGAAACCTGGTTGGAGGAGGCCACCGCGCGCGTCGCCGAAGAGCTGTATGCGCGCCGCTTTCCTGGCGGTGGCGCGTGGCGCGGCAACACGGGTTTCGCCAGCAGTCTCGAGTGCGAACTCCTGCAGTGCGACGATCGTCCGTTGGTGATGTGGCGGCACTTCTCGCAGTTGTACGGCTATCTGCAGAGCGCCGACGCCCTTTCGCCGCTCGGGCCCACGAGCGCTGGTGACGTGAGCTGGTATGCAAGCGGCTGGTCGCTGGTGCGCTTCGCGCTCGATCGCTATGTGGACGACGAAGGCGTGGGGCTCCGCCGCCTGGTGCGCGGTGATGCGGGGCGTGGGCTGGCAGCGATCGAAGCCGTGGCTGGCACGAATGCGCGCGAGATGCTCTCGGCATGGGCGCTAGCCAACGCCGGGTTCGCTGGCGGCGCTGATGCCGACCGGAGCCGCAGCAGTTGGAATCTGAGCTCGATGTGGACGGGCCTCGCTCGGCTCTACGCGGGAGTGTACGACGGATCGCCACTGCGCACAGTGCACGAGACGCTGGGATCAGCATTCACGAGCCAGCAGCAGGTTGCGGCCGGCAGCGCCGGCTATCTGGTCCTACTGGGTTCGGGGAGCGCCGCGTCGCAGGTGTTGCTGCTCGGGGCCGCGGACGGCTCGAGTGCAACGTCTTCGGCGCTCCATCTGTCAGTGGCCAGGGTGCGTTAGCGTCGTCGGTGATTCCATTGCCCGCGACCTGTCTCGCGGGTATTGCTTCGCTGGCAGCACTGAGGCGCGCATGCCACAGTCCCTCACGCCTCCGTTGCCGATCTGTGACGGTATCGTCCTCTCCTGTGTGCGAGACGTCACATCGGTATCCCACATCAAGCCCATTGGAACGTCGTGCCGGTTGAATCACCCCATGCAGGCAGTCAGAGCATTGCGTCCGGTTCGGGATCTGGCCTTGCGCTCGAGCCCGCCCCTGCGCTTGCCCGTCTGGTGGCCGAGTCCGCTCGGCGGTATCCCAACCGTGATGCTCTTGCGGGGCATGTGGGTCGGATCAGTTATGCCGAGCTCGACGGGTTGGCACGACGTTGGGCGACCGCGTTGGGCGAATGGGGCGTGCCGCGGGGCGGCCGAGTGGGGATTGTGGGGAATCGGTCGCGTGTCACTTATATAGGCGCGTTGGCCGCCGCGTATGCCGGAGCGGCGTTCGTGCCCATCAATACCAACCTGCACGAAGATCGCACCGAGCGTATCGCCCGGCTGGCCGATCTCGACGCGCTCATTGTGGAGCCGGAGGCTGCGGCATGGGCCGTGCGCGTGGCCCCTACACTTCACAGTCTGAAGGTTGTGCTGGCACCGGAGTCCCATGGAGAGACCCCTGCCACCGTGCCATGGCTCAGCTCCGACGGCATACCGGACAGGTCTGGGGAGCCCTGTCTCGATCCGGCACCTGACTGGGGTTGCTATCTCCTTTTCACATCAGGCACGACCGGCACACCCAAGGGTGTGCAGATAACACAGGGCAACGTCGCGGCCTACCTGCGCGCCGCGCATGACCGCTTTGACTTTCGGGCCGACGACCGATTCTCGCAGATGTTCGAGCAGTCGTTCGATGTGTCC
>CAZPJX010000063.1:0-17354 GCA_964586985.1 uncultured Gemmatimonas sp.
GCAGAGGTCTCGCCGTATCTGCGGGCCGGCGGTCGCTTTGAAATCCATGTGTCCAGCATGGGCGATGCCCGCTCGCTGCGAGGCGGTGTGCTCTACATGACACCGCTGGTCGCTGATGCCAACGGTCCCGCACTTGCCTCGGCCCAGGGCGCGTTGCTGGTAAGTGATGGCGGTGCCACCTCGCGGTATGCACCCACCCATGAGACGACGGCGCGTATTCCCACAGGCGGCGTGCTCGAAGCCGACCTGCCTCGCCCGGCCATCGCCGCCGTGTCGCGACTCCTGCTCCGCGAACCGGATCTTGCGATGGCGACCCGCATCGCCGCCGCGATCAACAGCGCGATGGGCGAGAAGACCGCCATGGTGGAGGACGAAGGCGCCGTCCTTGTGACGCTCGCGGACTCGGTGCAGCAGAAGCCCGTTGCCCTGGCGAAGATCCGCGACCTCGCGGTCGCGCCGGAGATCCGTCCACGGCTCGTCATCGACGGCCGCGATGGAACGGTGGTTGCCGGCGGCGATATGGTGGTCGGCGCGGCAACAGTGAGTCATGGAGCCATCACACTCGCGATTGGGCAGCTCGCGGAGAACGACACCGCCGCCATTCCGGGCAGCGTACGTCTCCCGGCCGGCATTCCCGTCCAACGGGTAGCCACCGCGTTGCACGCCGTCCAGACACCGGTCAACGAAATCGCGGCGATCTTCGCTGCACTTCGGGAGATCGGTGCCATCACCGCGGAGGTCGTCGTCCGATGATGGATCCCGTCACATCCCGCGCATTGTCCATCACCCACTCTGCGGCGGCCTCGCCCCGCATGCCAGACGCTGATACCAAGCTCCGTGAGACGGCCAAACAACTCGAAGGACTCTTCGTCCAGCAGTTGTTCAAAGTCATGCGCGAAACCGTTCCACAGCAGGAAGGCTTCGTTTCAGGAGGAGCCGGAGAAGACATGTTCACCGGACTGATGGACGAGCACATTGCTGCCGAAACTCCCAATCAATTGGGGAGTGGCCTGTCCGAAGCACTGTACCGGCAGCTCCGCGGCCTCCTGCCGGTTGCTCAGGCCAGCCACACCCCCAATGCCGATTCCACGAACACCGTATCACCCACGCACTGATGTCGCCGACGACTCTGCTTGCTCCTGAAACCGCCTCGCACGTCAACAGCTCCTCGCCAGCCATACTCGAGGCGCTGTACGACGCACTGTTCAGCGAACGTCGTCTGCTCGACGATCTGATCGCACAGATGCGCCGGCAGCGCAGTGCGGTGACCGCCGATGATATCCAGGGCGTGGATGACAGTACCTTCGCCACGCACCGTATCCTTGCCACCCTCGGCCAGGCGCGGCAGCGCCGCCGCCAGCTCAATGTCCTCCTCGGTGGGTCGGAGGAGTGCACCCTGCGCGAGCTCGAGGAACTGTTGGGAGAGCGCGTCGACGAACGCCTGCGGGACGCACGCCTGCGTCTCCAACAGGCTGCCGACGTACTGACGCGGGAAGTCGGCATGAACCGTCGCCTGTTGCGGGAGGCATTGAGCAGCACACAGCAGCATGTGCGCACGCTTGTCGGTGGGATGACCATGCCCACCACGTATGCCTCCGAGGGCATGCTGCCCGCCGCATCTGCCAGTTCGCGTGGCGCCCTCGTGAACCGGACGGTGTAACATGGGATCCGGCCTGTTCAGCATCGCACGCGGCGCTCTGCTGTCGCACCAGACGGCACTCCAGACCATCTCGCACAACATTGCGAATGCGGAGTCCGAGGGATACTCGCGACAGGAAGTCGTGCTGGCGGCCAATTCCCCCGTCCGTCTCTCCGTCGGCAACATCGGGACCGGCGTCCACATCGCGACCATCCAGCGCAAGCGTGACATCCTGCTGGATGAGAATTTCCGCTCGGCCAGTGTGCTCACCGGCAACAGCACCATGCACCGGGATCTCCTGCAGAAGGTGGAGGAAATCTTCGGCGAGCCGAGTGACACGGGCATGGCCAATGCGCTGGACCAGTTCTGGAATGCCTGGAGCGATCTCTCGGCGCAGCCCAACAGCCTCTCCGCCCGTGCGGTGGTGCAACAGCGGGGCCGACAGCTCACGCAGCTGCTGAACGACTACGATACGCAGCTCACCCTGCAGCGCAGCTCCAACCTCGAGCAGCTCGACAGCACCGTCAGCCACATCAATTCCCTCGCCTCGCGGGTCGCGGAACTGAACACCCGCATCCTGGCCAGCGAGGGCAATGGCAACATGGCCAACGATCTGCGTGACATGCGTGACACGCAGCTCGATCAGCTCGCAAAGGTCGCCGGCACACGCGTCGTCAACCAGGCGAATGGCACCGTCACGGTCGTCATCGGCAACTCGACACTCGTCCAGGGAGATACCTGGAACCGGGTGTCCGCCCAGATGGAGGACATCCAACCACCACCCGCGGTCCCCGTGACCGATGTGCCGGTTCGCATTCGGCTCGGCGACTCCCCAGACCGGCTCGCGCCGCTCAATGGTGAGTTGGCGTCGATCGTGACCGTGCTCAACAACGACATCCCGGGCGTGCGGGGCCGACTCGACGCGATCGCCAGCCAGCTCGTGGGTGCAGTGAATACCGCGCATACCGGCGGCTACGTTTTCAGCGGCAACACGGTTCCTGGGACGGCGGCTGGCAATTTCTTCGACGCGGGCACACTCGCCAATCCGGTACGGGCGGCCACCATCAAGCTGGACGCGGCAATCACCGCCGATCCCGGAAAGATTGCCGCCAGCGGCAATCTGAACGGCCCCACGGATAACACAACGGCGCAGGCCA
This sequence comes from uncultured Gemmatimonas sp., assembly GCA_964586985.1. Lineage (GTDB taxonomy): Bacteria > Gemmatimonadota > Gemmatimonadetes > Gemmatimonadales > Gemmatimonadaceae > Gemmatimonas. Next base: position 2,797 of record CAZPJX010000063.1, read on the forward strand.
TCGCCGCGCTCCGCATTGCGGACGGGACCGTCACGTGGACCGGGCCCAATGGCACCACCGAGACCGGGTCGTTCATCGGCTTCTTTCGCGGCCTCGTCACCCGTCTTGGTGTGGACGTCGCCTCGGCCAACGATGCCGCGACGGTCGCGGAGAGTCTCTCACAACAGGCCGATCAGCGCCGGCAGGCAGTGAGCGGCGTCAACACCGACGAAGAACTCGTGAACATGCTGCGGGTGCAGCAAGCGTATCAGGCAGCCGCCAAGATGATCACGGCGGCAGACGAGATGCTCAAGACCCTGCTTTCGCTGGTCTGACGCACCATGCTCATTCTTGGACGTCGCGAAGGCGACTCAATCATCATCGACGGTGGTATCCGCATCGTCGTGGTGTCCTGTGACCGGGGCGGCGTACGTATCGGCATCGAAGCGCCAAGCAACGTCAAGATCCTACGCGGCGAAATCGCACAGCAGGTGGCCCAGGAGAATCAGCGGGCGGCCGCGCCCACCGATGCGTCGTGGATGGCCACGCTGGGCGCCCCCCTGGGTTCTCTACCAGATCGCTCCGGTCGAGCCTCAAGCGCTACGTCGCCGACAGACGCCGCACTCGGGAGCGCCGCAGCGGTGGCACACACGCCGGATGCGCAGCCGACCTCCCCTCGCGAGGCATCGGCCTGATGTCACCCCGCTCGGCGGCGTGCGGCCTCCAGTGTCCGCAGTCGGATCATCGTGCCCGGTGCACCGGGGTCGGCCTGGCCGTGCCCCGGACTCAGCAGCCAGTCGATGGCAGCCCGATCCGCCTGCGCATCCGTGCGGGCATCCACAGGGACATCAAGAGTCGTCGGCGCGTTCACAGTTCCGTCGGGGACACCTTGGGTGTAGGCCAGCACTTCGTCGCCTACCGTCTCGAGGACCACCACCATCGCATCACTGCCCCCACGCGCTGCCGCCAACAGGGCAACGACCAGGGCATGCGCCAGCCCGATCGGCTCCGCGATCACCGGCACGATGTCATTCCGCATCGTCACCGCGAGACTGCGGCCCCGCAGGTTGGGGTGATGCTCCACCAAGCGTTGCGCTGCCTCGATCGCGTCGGTCACCAGCATCGGTTCCGGTGTTGTCCCCTCGCCGCGTGGCAGGCGCCGCAGGGTCTGGAGCAGTGCCTCAAGCTGTTCAGCATCCTGTCGCAACCCCTGCACGAAACGGACTTCGGGAGCGCCGCCGATCTCAAGCATGCTCGCTACCGCATCAATCGTCGCCAGACGATTGCTCATGGCATGCGCCACACCTCGCAGCAGATCGTCGTGAATGACCAGCCAGCGCGTGATGCCCGCCGCTTCTCCGGTGTGCCGGCATCCCTCTGCATCGCTCATTGCTGATCTCCTCTCCACTCGCACTTCGGATCTCTTCGCGTGTTCGTCATCATCGGTCTGGTTGTCGTCTTCGGCGCGGTCATCGGTGGCTATGTCATGCACCATGGACAAATCGCCGTCCTGATTCAGCCCAACGAGTTCATCATTCTCGGAGGGGCGGCGCTGGGTACGCTGATCATCGCCAATCCCCCGTCCGTGCTCAAGGCATGCATCGCCCAGGTGCTGGGTCTGTTGAAACCCAATCCCTACGGAGCCAAGGCCTACGCTGAACTGCTGCAGGTACTCTACGAAGTCTTCCAGAAGGCCCGCAAGGACGGTCTGGTCGGCCTCGAGGCGCACATCGAAGCACCGGAGTCCAGCGACATATTTCAGAAGTATCCGTCGTTCCTGAACAACCACCACGCCGTCTCGCTGCTCTGCGACACACTCAAGGTGCTGCTCACCGGCACGGTGGAGGATCACAATCTGGCCGAAATCCTCGATGTGGACCTCGAGAAGCACCATCACGAGGCAATGCTTGCGCCACACGCGATTACGACCGTCGGTGACGCCATGCCGGGATTCGGCATCGTCGCGGCCGTGCTGGGCGTCATCATCACCATGGGCTCGATCGGCGGCGCCGCGTCGGAGATCGGCGAAAAGGTGGCCGCCGCACTCGTCGGGACGTTCCTCGGCATTCTGCTGGCGTACGGCGTCTTCGGTCCGCTGGCCAAGGCCATGGAGACGCGGCTGCACGCGGAGCATGACTACATGCTCTGCATCCGCACCGCCCTGCTGTCCTTCGCCCGCGGTGATGCCCCCATGACGGCCGTTGAGTTTTCACGCCGCAATATCGAACCGCATGAACGGCCGAGCTTTGCGGAACTGGAAGAACTCACCCGCAAGAAGGCGGCCTGACCCATGGCGGCACGGGGGGGCAAGAAGGTCGTCATCATCAAGAAGAAGGTTGCCGGCGGTGGCGGACATCACGGCGGTTCGTGGAAGGTCGCCTACGCCGACTTCGTCACCGCCATGATGGCGTTCTTCATGGTCATGTGGATCCTGGGCATGGACGACAAGACCAAACAGGCCATCGAGGGATACTTCGCCAACCCGGTGGGATACAAGAAAGGCTACGGGGCTGGCTCGAGTCCCATCTCCACGGGTTCATCGGTGACCAGCCTTCAGCGGACCCCCCTCCGCATGATCGTGCGTTCCACCGAACAACGGACCTTCGAGCAGTTACGGCAATCCATTCTCGACAAGCTGGCGGCCAGCGATTCGCTCAAGCGGCTCAACGCCCTCGTGGACGTGCAGGTCACCCAGGAAGGGCTCCGCATCGAGCTCGTCGAGTCGGGCCGGGGCGACGTGTATTTCCCCCTGGGCTCCGCACGCATGAACTCAGCCACCGTGCTCACCCTGCAGCTCGTGGGGCATGAGCTCCAGCCCCTCACGCAGTCGCTCGTCCTTGAAGGACACACCGACGCGGCGAGGTTCGGCAAGGACGCCGCCTACACGAACTGGGAGCTGTCGGCCGACCGCGCGAATGCCGCTCGCCGCGTCCTCGAAACGGCAGGTATCGTCGGGCGCCGGATCAGCGAGGTTCGTGGCTACGCCGATACAAAACCCCGGGTCGTCAGCGACCCGCACGCTGCCGCAAATCGCCGCATCTCCATCCTCATCCCGTTCACCAGTGTACCGGAGAGTGCTGCCAGCGCCACCGAGCTGGCAACGAGCAAGCGCGATTCGCTCGTGAACAGCATCGCCGAGCCCCTCAAGCGGAACTATTAGGCGCCGCACTCGCTAGCCGGTCGCCGGCCCAGATCACGGATTCGGCATACAACTCCGTGAATACGGCCCGCATGTCAGGCACCTCCTGCTCCACGATATCCCAGTCGGCCCGTTCATAGGCATCCGCAAGCGCCAACACATCGGCATGTGGCCCCCGCCCGAGGAGCAGGGCATCACGTACATCGTCGCTCACCGGCAGACGATCCAGCACCTGCTCCATGGTCAGCCCCAGGAGGATGTCCATGCGGGAGAGCAGACCAACGAGGAATCGCGCCGGCGGATCCCGATGCCCGGACTGCTCGCTGATCACCTCGCAGAATCGGCCACGCACCAACGCCATCATGACCGCCTCGTACGCCACGGCACTCTGCGCACCAACAGAGGCAACGAGCATGATGATCATCCAACGCGAAAGCGCCTCACGTCCGACGAGGCGAATCGCGTGGGAAATGGAATCCACGCTGCGCCCGCCGAAGGACGCCGAGTTGACGATACGCAGCAGGGTGAATGACAGCGACGGATGACTACGGAAGACATCCTCCAGATCATGCTCCGTCACCCGAGGCTGTTGCAGCATGGACACGATCTGAAACACCACAGCCTGATGCACCGTCGCCGCCCGCCCATCGAGGGTCTCGGGACGACTGAAGACGTAGCCCTGGAATAGATCGAATCCCAGCGCTCCGCATTGCTCGAGCGCTTCAGGAGTCTCCACTCGTTCGGCAAGCAACAACAACTCGTGAGCCTTCAGTTTCATCACGAGAGGTGCAAGCTGGTCGAGGGTCCCGGATCGGGCCCATGGCAGCACATCCACCTTCACGATCGACACCAGCGGCAGGAGTGGATCAAGCGAGGTCCGACCGTCGTAGTCATCCAGTGCCAGCACGTAGCCTTCCTCAACGGCACGCTCACAGGCCTCGATCACCGCCGACGTGGCGTCGATGCTTTCCAGCAACTCCAACACGACCGCCTCGGCATCAAAGATCTTGTAGAGCTCGCCGAGGAGATGCTCCTCCGTGATGTTCACGAACGCTCTGGTGCCAGCCGTCAGGCGCTCCAGGCCAATCGAGAGCAGCGCATGGAGTGCGGTGTCACCGCACATGAAGGTGCTCGAAAGGCCGGTCTGGGCGCTGGTGGCCTCCCGAGAAGCCCGATACAGCAGCTCGTAGGCTACCCGATCAGACCCGCAGTCGAAGATCGGCTGGCGCGCGACGAAGACATGTTGAGCCGTGGGAGGAAGCGCGAGATCGACATCGGGGAAGGGCATGGAGTCGGCTTCAGACCGTACAATGCGTGGAACGCGCGGCGTCAGCCGGCGTACTGAAGGAAAGGCCGTCGGCACGGTGCCGGATGGTGACAACACCACTCGCTCTTGAATTATCGTCCGTCATATGCGGCACCTTGATCAGCCACCGTCACCATCCCACGCGGAGCATCCCCTCCGAACGCGGCTACGTGCACACAGGACCCTACGCCAGTTCGCCTGCATACTTGTCGGCACGGCTGCCGTCTTGAGCGTGGGATGTCGCGATGACCGTCCCCAGGCCACCGTTGATTCCGCCCTTGCACGTGACCTCACGCTCGCCACATCGGCATCACCGACAGCCACCCTTGGTGATACCGCCGTCACAACCGTGCACACGGCCCCTGCCCCGAAGACATCGACCGCACGTCCCACCCCTCCACCCCGAAGCGCCTCCGCTTCCAGGCCCCGCGAACCTCGGCCGGCGCCAGCTCCACCGGCTGCTTCGACGACGACGCAGCCAACCGGGCCAGTGTCACCTGAACCCGCAACCACTACCACAACGTCGGCATCCGTGCCAGCAGTGACACCATCATCCCCCGCGACCACACCCATCCCGGAGGCCGGAGTGGGTGGAGGGCTTGGGCTCCCGTCGGGCACGACCCTCAGCGGTGCAACCGGCGCGGAGATCTGTTCGCTCGCCAATCGGACGGGGGATCGCTTCGTCGTCTCCCTGGCCCAAACGGTGTCCGGCCCCGCTGGCTCCCTCTTGCCTGCCGGAACACCGGTCCTGGTGGAACTCGCCCCCCCGGGGCCCAACGGCGAATTCGTGTTTCGCCTGAAGGGCATTCAACTCAACGGGACTTTCATTCCCGCCGACGGCAGGGTGCAGGTCGCGGATGCGACGATCACGGAACGGAGCGTGTCAAAGGGTGGCGACAAGGGGAAGGTGATCACGGGTGCCGTCGCCGGTGCGATCCTCGGGCGAATCCTTGGCGGGGGCACCAAGGGAGCCGTCATTGGTGCCGCAGGAGGGGCTGCCGCCGGCACCGTGGCCGCAGCCCGCAATTCCGTCAAGGAGCGCTGTCTGCCAGCCGGCACGATGCTTTCGGCCACGCTATCCTCGCCGCTGCTGCTGGGCACTCGCACGCCCTGATACCTGATGAAACCATCGGAGAGGCGCCGCCACTCTCGGCATTTTCACTACATTACCACCATCGAGGTAGCGCAGCTCCCGTTTGTATCCAGATAACAACTGAGACGATGCACCGCGCATGATCGACGTCGCCGGCTATTCCAAACTGTATGGCGACACCGTGGCGGTGGAGTCACTGTCGTTTCATGTCGCGCCGGGCGATGTCCTCGGCCTGGTAGGCCCCAACGGCGCCGGCAAGACCACGACCCTCAGGGCACTGGCCGGAATACTGCAACCCTCTGCTGGCACCATTCGGATCGCCGGGATCGACCTGCACACCGATCCCGTTGCGGCCAAGGCCCGCCTCGCGTTCATTCCCGACGAACCACAGCTCTTCGACTATCTCACCGTGGTCGAACACCTGCAGTTCGTGACCCGGCTCTACGGTGTGCCCGATGCCGCCTCGCGTATCCCGCTGCTGCTCGAGGAGCTCGAACTCACCGCAAAACGGAACGCCTTGCCGGGGGAGCTGTCGCGCGGCATGAAGCAGAAGCTGGCCATCGCCTGCGGCCTGCTGCATCAACCGGCAGCACTGATGCTCGACGAGCCACTCACCGGACTCGATCCCGTGGGTATCCGTCGTATGAAGGAGACCATCAGCGCCAGGGCCCGTGAAGGCACCGCCATCATTCTCAGTTCGCATCTCCTCCATCTGGTCGAAGAGCTGTGCACCACGCTGCTCGTCATTCGCCGCGGTAAGGCCGTGGCATTTGGCACCATCGACGAGATTGTAGCGGAGCGACCAACATTGGCCGGCAGGTCCCTCGAGGAGATCTTCATGTCATTGACCGGCGGCAACGACTGAGGGTCATGATCGATCGTCAGACGCCGACCTGGCGCGCCTTCGACGCGCTGCGTTTTCTCTACCTCCGGATTCTGCTGAATCGTCTGCATGCGCAGGTCGCGCGGATACGGAATCCCCGCTATCTGGCGGCGGTCGTCCTTGGTGCGGTGTACCTGTGGTGGGCGCTGCTGCGCAACACCGAGAGCAGTGAAGTCCCGATGCACTCTTGGCTCATGAGCGAGATCACCACCGTGCTCGCGAGCGCCTTTCTCCTGTTCTCCAGCGCGCGATGGTGGCTCTTCGGTAGCGATCGTGGCGCCCTCGCGTTCACGGCGGCAGAGGTGCAGTTCCTCTTTCCCGCGCCCATCACGCGACGGGGGCTCGTGCATGCCAAGCTCGTCCGCATGCAGCTGACGATCTTTCTCAACACCCTGATCTTCACAGTCATCCTGCGCGGAAATGCCGGCTCGCTGGCGGCGTGGGAACGAGCGCTCGCACTGTGGGTCCTCTTCACCACACTATCCTTTCACCGTCTCGCGGCCAGCATCGTGCGCGCGAGCCTGATGGAACACGGGACCGCCGGGCGACGGCGCAGCGTCCTGCCCATCATCATCTTCATCCTGCTTATCGGCGCCGTCGCATGGGGCATCCTCGATCGCTCCGCGTTACTGCGCCAAAGCAGTGCGCATGGTTGGCGCGCGACCTTCGAGGTCCTCGTGACCTCCCTCAATGCGCCGATTCCCTCACTCGCCTTGTGGCCCATTCGGACGCTGATCGCGCCCATCGGCCTCGCCAATAGCAGCGGATGGGGGCCGGCCATCCTCGGGTCGCTGGGCGTCCTCCTCCTCCACTACGTCTGGCTGCTACGTCTCGACGGGGCGTTCGAGGACGCCGCGCTCGAGGCCACGCAGCATCGTGTGGAACGGCTGCAGCGGGTCCGTTCGTCACAGATGGGTGAGGCCCGGTCACCTCGTGGCAAACTCACGCGCATCCCGCCGCTCGCGCTCACAGGCCGCCCCGAAGTGGCCATTGCCTGGAAGAACGTGGCGGCCGCTCTGCGCGGCGGTGCGTGGCGCACCCAGGTGATTGCCTTCACGCTGGGTCTTGCCGCGCTGGCCCTGGCATCCCGCGTTGCATCGACCCGACTCGGTGACGCCTTCATCGGGGTCACCATGGGTTGGGGCGCAATGTTGCTGTTTCTCGGTCCGCTCTGGATGCGCTTCGATCTGCGTCTTGACCTGCAACGCCTGGCGATGCTCAAGACCATGCCACTGCCCGGTTGGCGTATCGTGGCAGCGGAGATCGCGGCGGTGACGCTCCTGCATTCCATCACCGTCTGGTCACTCATGGTCGTGCCTCTGGTGATGTTCCTCCTGGAACCCGCCCTCCTCTTCGAGAGCGGTGCGACCCTGCCGGTGCTTGCCGCCATCGTCATCGCCGTGCCGGTCTTCAATGCCCTGATGTTTACCATTCAGAACGGCACCGCACTGCTCTTTCCGGCCTGGGTCCGCCTCGGGACGGAATCACGTGGTTTCGAAACCATGGGCCAGAACCTGCTGACCACCGGCGCCACGACGCTCGTGGCGGCCGTGGCACTGGTCTTTCCCGTAGGCCTCGGGCTCCTGACCGTCTGGCTCACCAACGACTGGGGCGGCTGGTCCGTGCTTGGCGCGACGCTGCTCGGTGGGGCGTTGCTCCTCGCGGAACTATGGCCCATGCTCCACTGGCTGGGCGCCGTTTTCGAACGAACTGAGGTGCAGGACGTGAGCACCGAGATCTGACACCACCGGGCCCTTCCCGCATGGTGTTCCGGTGCCTAACCTGAGCCTAACCTGACGAAGGCCTTTCACGCACGATTCGATGTCCGCTAACGAACACGATCCCCCGGAAGACGAGACGCCCCCCGACGACGCCGATGACGCCGCCGGCCATGATGGCGACGAGGACGAGGACCGCCAGGCCGTCTTCGTGACCACGCGGGAGCCGGTGGCGATCACGATCGATCGACTCGACGATCCCCGTGCCCCCGAGTCGTCGGCGTTGGCGGCCTACATCGAGGGGCGTCTCGTGGCTCGCAGCGCCATGCCGGGTGAAGCCATTCAACGCCTCATCGACCTGCGTCTCTTCGAGGAGCCGGTCCCGCTGGGCCTTTTTGCCTACGAAGAGGCGCCCGGGCTGCAGTGCCGCCTGTTCGCACTCGTGCCGCGTACCTTGCTCGAAGCCGATGCCCATGCCTCGGAGCCGTGGAAGGCCAGTGTGCCCAGTTACGAGTCCGCCGTCAGCAACGATGGGGATGACGATGACGACGATGACGACGACGACGATGAGTCACCGTTCGAGACCATCCTGCTTGGGCACATCGTGCGTTTCGAAAAGGACCGTCAACATCCGGACAGCCTCGCCGACGAAGTCGTCGACATCCTGCAGCGCATTATTCACGGAACGGAGTCCCTGGAGGACGCCGATCGCAAGGCGATCGACGACCTGCTCGGATCGCTCTAGTCGGACGACGCAATCGCGGGCACGCTGACACCGCCTAGCGTCCAATCAGATCCGGCATCGCCGCGAGCCGTTTCCAGAGAAACGCTACAATGCCTTCACGGCGGCGCGTCGCATCACCGCCAATCCAGGTGTCGGGGACCGGCCGCACCGCTGCCTGCAGGACCTCGCGAGAGAGCATCGGTGCGCATTGCGCGTGGACATCACTGAGCACGGGTGACGTCCACCCAAACACGTGCCCGTCCGTATCGTATGCCCGCCCGGGATGCGATTCCGTGATGCCAGACCAGTCGTGCTGGAACGGAAGGCACGCACCATGGTCGATAAGCCAGACCGTGCCTCGTCGTATCATGAGATTGGCGTTTCGTGGTGTCCGATCAAGATTCTGGACAAGCATGTCCAGCCAAAGCACCCGAGCGGCGGTGACGAGATGAGCCGACGCAAACTCGCTCGGCGTTAAATCGCGCCCCCCATCAAGAAAGGCAAATCCGAGGTTGAGGCCCACACTGCGGTCAAGCAGATCCCGTAGTTCGTCATTCTGGTCCTCGCTGGGAATCTCCGGGGGCAGCTCCACCAGGCTGCGAGCCGGCACGGATAATCCAAGCACCTCGGCGAGTTCACCCACAATGATCTCCGCCACCAACGGTGCAGTGCCCTGAGACGCACCATGCAACTTCACAAACCGGGTACCGTCGGTGGTCTCCACCACCACCGGAGACGAGGATCCCTTTCGTTCGCGACGGATGACCCTCGTGGCAACACTGTGCCTGCGCTCCGTACCGATCGCTGTCATGTCGCTTCCCCAAGGTCGTGATCCAGGCCCCGCACCGCGAGCTCCAGCACCGGCGGTGCATCAAGCGTTGCGTCCGGCGCGCCGCTCATCGCCGCGAGCTTCCGCGCACTGACAAGTACCCGTCGATCGAGGCCGCCGAGTGCCCGGTTGTAGGAGATCACGGCGCGCTGCAGCCCACGGCCAAGCTCGGTGAGCTGTTCATCGAACACGGAGAGCCGTTCGTGCAACTCACGCCCCAGCGCCGCCACCTCCGCTGCGTCACGGGCAACCCGCTCCTGGCGCCAGCCGTACGCCGCGGCCTTCAGCAGAGCGATCAACGTGGTCGGTGTGGCAAGGAGCACACGCTCTTCGAGTGCGGATTCGAGCAGTGACGGATCTGCATCGAGCGCCGCCGCAAAGAATGCTTCACCAGGCAAAAAGAGCACCACGAAATCCGGCGCCTGTGCGAACTGTGCCCAGTATTTCTTGCCTGCCAGCTGCTGCACATGACTGCGCACCTGCTGCGCATGCGTCTGAAGACGCGCCGCGCGCATGCGTTCGTCGGTTGCGGCCATGGCCTCGAGATAGGCGGAGAGCGGCGCCTTCGCATCCACGATCAGTTGACGATCACCCGGAAGACGCACGAGAAGATCCGGGCGCTGCATTCCGTGCTCACCTCGCACGGTCGCCTGCGGCTCGAAATCGCAATACGCCAGCATGCCGGCCAGCTCACACACGCGGCGCAGTTGCAACTCTCCCCACTGCCCACGTACGGAGGGCGCACGCAACGCCTGAGCCAACTGCTGCGTCTCGTGACGCAGGGAAGCGCCCGCCTGGGCGACCGCATCGAGCCGCTCTCCGATCTGACCGGCGACGTGAGCCTGGGCCTGCCCAAGCTGGGTCAGCACCGCATCATACCGCCCCAACGTCTCGCGAATCGGAATCAGCAGATCGGCAACCGTACCCTGCTCTGCCGTAAACTCCGTTGCCGCGTCATGGCGAGCGAGCTGCTCCCGTAGCGTCATCTCGGTGGCCCACATGCGCGTTTCAACTTCTCGCACAGCCTCGGTGCGCGCCTGTGCCACATCCGCCCGGGCTATGCGTCGGGAAACGACCCAAGCCAGCACGCCTCCGGCCAGCACGCCGAAGAGCAGCGCGATCAGTTCAGACGGTGAAAAGTCCATCAATCGATAAGTAACGCTCTCCGGTGTCGTAGCAGAAGGTGAGCACGCGGGAACCCGGCGACAGCGAAGGAAGGGTTTGCGCCACCGCCGCCAAGGCCGCCCCGGTCGAGATGCCGACAAAAATCCCTTCTTCGCGTGCCGCGCGCCGGGCAAAGGCGTACGCATCGTCCTCACTCACCTCAAGCGTCCCGTCGACCACCTCGATACGGAGGTTGCCCGGGATGAAGCCCGCACCTATGCCCTGAATCCGATGGGCACCGGGTGCCCCGCCTCCAATCACCGCGGACTTCGCGGGCTCCACCGCAAGGGTCCGGAGCGCAGGCCACTGCTGCTTGAGCACCTCGTGCACTCCAGTGATATGTCCCCCAGTCCCAACCCCCGTCACGAGACAGTCTATCCCGTCCGGGAAGTCTTCCAGGATCTCTCGCGCCGTGGTCTCTGCGTGCACCCGCACATTGGCCGGATTATCGAACTGCTGCGGCATCCAGGCCTTCGGTGTGGATGCCACCAATTCCCGTGCCCGGGCAATCGCACCCTTCATTCCCAGCTCGCGCGGTGTCAGATCGAAAGTCGCGCCATAGGCGGCCATGATACGACGACGCTCCACCGACATCGACTCGGGCATCACGAGAACGAGCTGGTATCCCTTCACGGCCGCGACCATGGCAAGACCGATCCCGGTATTCCCCGATGTCGGTTCGATGATGACGCTGCCCGACTCCAGCAACCCCCGACGCTCCGCATCCTCGATCATGGACAAGGCAATCCGATCCTTGATGCTGCCGCCGGGATTGGCGCGCTCGAGCTTCAGCCACACCTCCGCAGAACTGCCAAACAGGCGTTGAAGGCGCACGTGCGGCGTGCGACCGATCGTTTCCAGAATATTCGAGACGCGCATGGACTTCGAAGGACAGGGATCGAGGAACGAGACCGTGAACGATGCGGCAGCACGGGTAACGCGAGTCATGCGGGGATGCAGGTGATGCAGGTGATGCCAGACGTGCGTGCGTCAGATGTGGAACTCGATGCCGTCGTCGCTCCCATCCGCGCTCGGCGTCGGCCGCGGCTCCACTCGGCTCGTGAACTGCACCACCGAACCCGCTGGCACGGAGGTCGTCAACCACACATTGCCACCGATCACGGACCGATCCCCCACCAACGTGGTGCCACCGAGGATGGTGGCGTTGGCGTAGATCACCACATCGTTGCCGATGGTCGGATGCCGCTTTCGGTTCTGCAGCTTCTTGCTCACGGCCAATGCACCGAGCGTCACGCCCTGATAGATACGCACGCGGTCTCCAATCTCACTGGTCTCGCCGATGACGACACCTGTCCCATGATCGATCGAGAACGCCGCACCGATACGTGCTCCCGGGTGAATGTCGATGCCGGTCTCCCGGTGCGCCCACTCCGACAGGACGCGCGGGAACAATGGCACCTGCCGGAGATACAGCTCGTGCGAGAGCCGATGCACAGCCGTCGCAATGAACCCGGGGTAGGCGATGATCACTTCTTCCAGACTCGCCGCCGCCGGATCGCCTTTGGTGATAGCCTGTGCATCATCAAGCAGCATCGCTCGGAGCACGGGCAATTGATCGAGCATCGACCCGATCGTCGGTTCAGGGTCTGACAACAATGGTGCGATGGCCGCACGCAACACACTCTCCAGGTGTGCGGCTTCCTCAGGGACACCGTCCGGTCCGCGACGCGAAGGATGTGCGAACTGCGGAAACATCAGCGCGAGCGCCCGCAGGGCGAACTCTTCCGCCAGGGCGCGCAGGGGACGGGGCGCACCACATTGCGTGCGTTCAGCCCGCAGGGTTTCGAGAAAATCGCGCCAAGTGGCGGTCATGTGGTGGGGAATGGTGCCAGACATGATTGCGGTGGGAGGGACATCCGGGCGACTCTATCGGGATCCCGCGGCGATCGCCCCGAAATCTCGCCGCCTGATCAGAGCCGTTCCAGCGCCGACAGCCGGTCGATATCGGGCGTCGGCACATAGCATTGCATCCCGATGGCCGTCAACCCTGCGCTGCGCAACACCTCCCGATACCACGCTGCCGGCTTGGGCGTCGGCCACGCCGTGTCACCCTCGAAGCGGTCTTCGCGCGTGAAGAGTTCGAGATAGGCCATCCCACCCGTTCGACCAGTCACCAGGGGCAGGCCGGCGGTCAACTGACTCGTGGAGAGATAGTTGAGCATACCGCAGCAGACGACCAGATCGTACGATGCCCGTAGTGGCAGCGCATCGAGCGATTCGATACCGCCCCGGAGCAGGTGACGCCGCGCTCCAAAGCGCTCGACCACATAGGCACTCGGGTCGACCCCGACATAGTGCAGCCTGGGGCGGTGTTTGAGCAGCGCCCCCCGCCACTGTCCCTCTCCACACCCCACGTCCAATACCGATTTCACCGGTCGTCCCAGCACGAATTCCGCCGTGCGCAGCACGAAGGCCACCTGACGCGCCAGTTCGACCGCTGACTTCACCCGATGCCGCGGATGCCGGTACCACTTGTCGAAATAGGCGCGGTCATAGCGTTCAGCATCATCCATCCCTACAGAATCCCCCAGAATCCCCGATCGATATCGATGGCAAAGCGCCACTGCCCGTCGCGCAGACCGCGGGCGACATCCGCACGCAGGAGATCGTAAAAGAACAACACCCCCACACCCGCCGATGGATACACGCCCGAGCGTGTGGGGTGTTGGGACGTGCCCGACGCGGTACCGAGCACCTGAACGAACGGCGCCAGGGTCACGTGCCCAGGAGATGTCCCAAAGCGTCCTAGAGGGATGGAAGGCGCCGGCACGGGCGTCCGAAACTCGGCGCGCTGTGACAGCAGCGCCCGCGACCCAAACTGCTGCGCCTCATACCCCGGCGCGGACCATGGGCCGCCGGCAAATACCAGCCACTGCGGGGGAAGTGCGCGCCCAGCGGCCATGCCACCGAACGTCTGGAGGAATAGTGCGCGACCATCGCCGAGCGGACGCGTGATCTGCAGAATCCCCTGCACGCGACCCACGAGAGGCGTCACCCGACCTGCCACGCTGCGTGCCACGGTACCTGTCACGACATCGAAGGTGGAACCGTTCCCCTCGTCGAGCCGCAGTTCTTCCAACCGGCCGTCGTACAAGCCGGCACTCGCACTCAGCATCCACAAGCCACGCGTCGCGGTGGGCTCCGCCGGTATCCAACCACCGGTGCCCTGCACTTCGCCACGCGCTCCATTCAGGCGCCAGGCTCGCAGCGCTGGCGCAAATGACCGTGACAGCGGTTCAGCCCTGACCGAGGTGGGCCGATCCTGCTCGGCCGCCAGCCGCCAGCTGAACGCGCTCATCGGAGTTCGGCGCCAGATGATGCCGGCCGCACGGGTTTCCACCTGCTGTGTGTAGTCGCTGCCGAAGAGCAGCGACGCCAGGGAGTTCGTCACCCCAGCGCGCTCGGCAAATGCCAGATCGCGGTAGTCCCGCTCCACAAAGAGCTGCAACGTAGGCGTACGGCCAAACGCGGGCGCCGGTCCGATAGCCAGGTGACCCTTCAGTTCCTGATCGGCAAATCCATAGCGCGTCCGGGCACTCACCTGCATCCCATTGCCCGTGCGGTGCACACCGCCGATACCGAGGGCCAGCCCTTCCGCACGGTTGAATCGCGCCAGATCGCTGATACCCCGACCCGTTACCGACGCCGTGGCCGGACGGGTCAGCATCGCCGCACGAACCGCGGCCTCCGCCTGTACCCGCG
>CAZPJX010000064.1:0-17037 GCA_964586985.1 uncultured Gemmatimonas sp.
CCATCTCTGCCCTGAATCCCTGCGCTGCTTTTCGCGAGTCGCCTCCGCATTCTTGCCCCATCACATGATGTAGATGAGGCAAGAGCATGGATACCCGATCGACCAGTGAAACCTCCTCTGTCGTACCGCCGATCATTCTCACGTCGCAGAGCCTTAGACTGCCTGGGTGGGCCAACGAGCCACTTCCAGACCTGCGGGCGATCCTTAGCGCGAGTGAGATCTCGCGCCTGACACGTCGCCCTCGCTGGCTGCTGCTTGGCTTGGCAGCAATAGGACGATTCCCAAAGCGACGCACGCACTGCGGAAGGCCGCTCGGTTGGCACCGCGCTGACGTGATCGACTGGCTGACTCACAACATGGAGATCGATTCCGGCCGATCACGCGAAGAGCGCGCGTGCCGCCAGAAGCGCCCTCACCAAGCTTGCCTGCCGTTGGAGGTGCACTCCCCCAAGGTCAAGCGCGGTTGCGTGCATCGTGCCCATTCGGCAACAGGAGAATTCGCGTGAGTGGCACCGCAACGTCCGCCGCTGACACCGGACATCGGTGCCAGCGCGCCGTTCGACGGAGCGAGTTGCGCAAGATCGTTCCGCTCGCTGACACGACGATCTACGAAATGGAACGACGAGGAGACTTTCCACGGCGCTTCTACCTGACTTCAAAGTGCGCGGCCTGGGACTTGGACGAAGTTGAGCAATGGCTGACGGCGCGGCGAGAGGAATGCCATGCCGGGCACGTGAAACGCGCTCCTGATCCAGACGTTCGATGCCGCAAGCGCAGGCAGGTTGGTTCGGCGGGTGGTGAACCAGAAGCAAGATAGGAATCTCTATCAGCGCCTAATGGCGCTCTCACAAGCACCACCCCACCGAGCCCGGCGCGACGGGCGGCATTGATTCCCGGTCCAGAGCAGCCATAACCCTCCGACCCTACTGGCGGGTAGCCACATCAGTGCCCCGGGCCATCTTGGTATCGCTACGTGGTTTCCCTATTGCCCCAGTTTGCAATCCTGATAAGATAGTAAGTAATTACTTTCCTACGGACGACTGCCACAGTGCGTGCCCCCGTGAAACGCCTTCCAGCCGATGAGCGACGAGCCGTAACTGTCAGGGCCGTGGTTGATCTCGCTGCCGAGCAGAATCCCAGCGACATCACCACCGCCGCCATCGCCGAGAGCATGGGTCTGACGCAGGGTGCCTTGTTTCGCAGCTTTCCAACCAAGGACGCCGTATGGCGTGCCGTCATGGAGTGGGTCGCGGAGCGGCTCTTGGCGCGGATAGATCGCGCGGCTGATGGCTTTGAATCGCCGTTGGCTGCGATGCAGGCCATCTTCATGAGCCATGTCGAGTTCGTCGTCGAGCACCCAGGCGTACCGCGGATGATGTTTGGCGAACTTCAACGTGCAAACGCGACTCCGGCCAAGCAGATAGTGCAGACCCTGATCCAGCGGTATGGAGAGCGATTGCATCGGCTCATCGAGAATGGCAAGGCGAACGGCGAATTGTCTGCCACGGTGGATAGCAAGGCGGCGGCGACACTCTTCATCGGCACTGTTCAGGGACTGGTCATGCAGTCACTCCTGGCCGGCGATGTGAAGCGCATGCGCCGCGATGCGCCAGGGGTATTTGCGATCTATCGGCGTGGCATCGCGAGCTCGAAATGAAGCGCCTCCCACTGAAACGACGCACTCTGGCGCTCTTGGCCGTCATTGTTCCATTGCTCGCCCTGCTGGCCTACGTCGCCCTGCGATCCGGACCGCTGGCACCGGTGGCCGTGACGGTTGCGACAGTGGACTCGCGGGCGATCACACCGTCGTTGTTCGGCATCGGCATCATCGGAGCGCGCTACACCTACAAGATCGGCCCCACGTTTGCGGGGCGAGTGAAGCGCCTGGATGTGCACGTGGGTGATCGGGTGAGGGCCGGGCAGGTACTCGGCGAAATGGACCCGGTCGACCTCGATGACCGAGTGCGCTCTCAGGTATCTGCGTTCAAGCGTGCCGAGGCAGCGTTGCGCGAGATGGCGGCACGCCAAGTTTTTGCGCAGTCCCAGGCGCGTCGCTATGAGCAATTGTTTGTCGCGCGGTCTGTCAGCGAGGAAATGGTCACCACGAAACGACAGGAACTGCAGATTGCCGACGCCGCGCTAGCGGCAGCGCAGGAAGAAGTTGCTCGTGCCCGCTCCGACCGCGATGCGGTTCTCGCGCAGCGAGGAAACCTGCGCCTGATCGCACCAGTCGATGGGGTGGTCGCCGTACGTAATGCCGATCCCGGAACGACCATCGTCGCGGGCCAAGCGGTTGTCGAAGTGATCGATCCGAAGAGCCTGTGGATCGATGTGCGTTTCGACCAGATCAGCGCATCCGGATTGGCTGCGGGACTATCGGCTCGCATCGAGCTGCGGTCGCGAGGTGGTCGAACTCTGAAAGGCCGCGTTCTGCGTACCGAACCCAAGGCCGATGCCGTCACGGAAGAAACGCTCGCCAAGGTGACCTTTGATGATCAACCCGAGCCATTGCCACCAGTAGGTGAACTGGCCGAAGTCACGGTCGACTTGCCAGCGATCCCGTCAGCTCCGACGGTTCTCAACGCGGCAGTACGACGCGACGGCGATCGAGTGGGCGTATGGCGGGTCGTGGACGGCGACCTGCAATTCACCCCGGTCAAGCTCGGAGCCTCCGATCTCGAGGGCCGCGTACAGGTGCTGGAGGGGCTGAGTGATGGTCACCAGGTCGTGGTCTACAGTGAGAAGACGCTGACGACGCGCAGCCGCATCACAGTGGTCGAGCGCATTCCGGGCGTATCGCAATGATCAGCCTCGCCGGTCGCGACATTCTCCATTCCTGGGGAAAATTCGTCTTCACCGGTTTCGGCCTGGGTCTCCTGATCGGCGTAACCCTGGTGATGGCCGGGGTGTACCGAGGCATGGTGGATGATGGCAAGGCGCTGCTCGACAACAGCGGCGCTGACCTTTGGGTGGTTCAACGAGACACTCTCGGGCCGTACGCGGAATCGTCCAGTCTCAACGACGATGTGTACCGCGGCGTCCTTGCCATGCCCGGGGTTTCAAAGGCTGCGAACGTGACGTACCTGACGATGCAGGTGCGCAAAGCCGAGCGGGACGTGCGCACGATGGTGGTCGGCATTGCTCCCGGCGCAATAGGGGCCACGCCCGGCTGGCCGCCGTACTTGGTGGCCGGCCGCCAGATCACACGTGGTCACTACGAGGCCGTGGCCGACATCACCTCCGGTTTCATGCTCGGCGATCCTCTCGTCATTCGTCGCAATCACTACACCGTTGTGGGGTTGACCCGGCGCATGGTGTCCTCCAGCGGCGACCCGATGGTGTTCATTCCCCTGAAGGATGCACAGGAAGCGCAGTTTCTCAAAGACAACGATGCCATCTGGCAGAGTCGCCGTCGCACCGAGGCCAATCCGACCTTCAACCGCCCCAGCGTCCCCGACCTGCTCGATGCGGTGCTTGCCTCGCAGAGCACGAATGCGTTTGTCAACGCGGTGCTGGTCACGCTGCAGCCGGGACATTCACCAGAAGATGTGGCCGAGTCCATCCGCCGCTGGAAACGTCTGACGGTGTACACGCGATCGCAGATGGAGGGCATCCTCGTTGGCAAACTGATTGCCACCTCGTCCAAACAGATCGGCATGTTCCTGGTGATCTTGGCCATTGTCAGTGCCGCCATCGTTGCCTTCATCATCTACACGCTGACCATGGACAAGATCCGCGAGATAGCGGTCTTGAAGCTCATCGGCACGCGTAATCGCACCATCGCCGCGATGATCATGCAGCAGGCACTCGCACTCGGGGTGATCGGATTCGTGGTTGGCAAGATTACGGCGACGTTCGCAGCTCCGCTGTTCCCAAAGTACGTGCTCCTCATTCCCTCTGACTCCGTCACCGGCTTCTTCGCGGTACTGTTGATCTGTGTACTGGCCAGTCTGGTCGCCATCCGCATGGCGCTGCGGGTCGATCCCGCCGAAGCCATTGGCGGATGACATGAGCGGCCATGGCATCCAGATCGAGGGGCTGAGGAAGCGTTACGGCGAGGGCGATACGGCCGTTGATGCCCTGAAACACGTCAACATGCAGGTGCAACCGGGCGAGGTGGTCGGCCTGATCGGACCATCGGGCTCCGGCAAGAGCACGCTGCTCAAGTGCCTGGGCGCGGTGATTGATCCAACCGCCGGCCGCATGGTGCTGGGCGATGACGTCATCTACGACGATGGCTGGAAGGTTCGCGATCTGCGCGCGTTACGGCGCGACAAGATCGGCTTCGTGTTTCAGGCGCCGTATCTGATTCCGTTCCTGGATGTGACTGACAACGTCGCATTGCTGCCGATGCTGGCTGGCACCACTAACGGTGAGGCGCGCACCAGCGCGCTGGAACTACTTGGTGCACTGGATGTGAAGCACCGGGCTCAGGCCATGCCGGCGCAACTCTCCGGCGGCGAGCAGCAGCGCGTTTCCATCGCGCGCGGGCTGGTCAATCGCCCGCCCGTGATTCTGGCGGACGAACCGACGGCGCCACTCGATTCTGAGCGTGCCATGGCCGTCATTCGCATTCTCAACGACATGGCTCGCAAGTTCGAGACCGCCATCATTGTGGTGACCCATGATGAAAAGATCATTCCCACCTTCAAGCGCATTTACCACATACGAGACGGTGTGACGCATGAAGAAGCGGGCGAAGGGCGCGATATCGGGTTGTGACACGGACGGCTAAACGCAGGAGAACATGCAATGTCTACGATCCACAAGCGCAGCAGAACTTTCCTAGGATCGGTGCTGGCGATGTCCCTGGCAGCGTCGACGGCCATGTCCGCCTCGCCGTCCAGCGATCTCGCGCCGGAAGTGCAGGCGCAGCTCGCCAAGATGACACCGCTGGAAAGGCAGACCATGCTGAGCTACACGCCAGAACTGCGACAGAGGCTCCTCGCCTTGTCGCCGCAGGTCCGGGTGACGCTGGGCGGGTTGCACGCCGCCCACAAGCGCCATAGTAAGGAGCTGACGTTGCGCCAGGTTATGCAGGAAATGCTCTCCGAGCTCCAGGGCGTGGCCGCGGCGATCGCTACGGACAACGCCGAGCAGGCCGCAGATGGTGCCCGGCGTCTGGCCGACCACCGCATTCCCGTGGGCGGGCTTCTGCCCTACTTCCCTCTCGACAAGATCACCGACGAGTATCTGGCGACACTCCCGGCCATGAACGACATCGTGGAGGGATCAGCGCTGAGGCTGGCGGAGGCCGCCAATCGCGGCAACATGCCTGAAGCTGCCGTGGCCTTGGGTCAGGTCGCGAGCGGCTGCGTCGCCTGCCATCAGGTATTCCGCGGTCGACCAGGCGTGTCGCCGCTGTTGTTGCCCGCTTCGAAATCGCAGCCATGAGCGCGTCACGTCTGCGGCACGCAGTGTGGCTCCGGGCCCTGTCGATTGTGGCCGTAGGGTTTGGACTACTGACACTCCGGGAAGGCGGCATGACCCTCGGTGGAGATGAAGACGCCGTGAAGGCCGCCGGGAACTATGTTCCATTCGTTCTGTGGTTCAACTTTCTCGCAGGTTTCGCCTACATCGTAGCTGGACTCGGGCTCTGGTTGGGGCGGCGGTGGGCTGCGCGGCTGGCTATTGGCATCGCCGTTGCCACAACGATTACTTTCGCTGCGTTCGGCTTGCATGTGTATTCTGGCGGCGCCTTTGAAATGCGTACCGTAGTCGCCATGAGCCTGCGCACAGCCGTGTGGGCGGCTATTGCGACAGCGTCGTGGCGTCTGCTTTCCGGCCGTAATGGCCCAGCAGAAGCTCGATGAAGATCACGTTTCTCGGTGCAGCACGCGAAGTCACTGGTTCCTGCTTTCTGGTGGAAACAGCGGACACTCGCTTCCTTGTGGATTGCGGCATGGTACAAGGCGGGCGCGACGCGATGCCACGCAATCGCACGCCCTTCCCATTCGACGCAGAGTCCATTGATTTCGTGCTTCTGACTCATGCGCATATCGACCACAGCGGCCTGCTTCCAAAACTCACGCGGGCGGGCTTCCATGGGTCGATCCATGCAACAGCCGCGACTGCTGATCTTCTGCAGGTGATGCTGCCCGATAGCGCCCACATTCAGGAGAGCGACGCCACGAGAGCGAGGCGGCAGGCCAGAAAGTCGCGCCCCTCGCGAGGATCCAACCATCCCCTGTACACCCTGGAAGATGCGCACGACTGCCTACGTCAGGTGCGCGTCATCCACTACGACAAGAACTTCGCGCCCGGGAGCGGCGTTCGGTGCTGTTACCGCGATGCGGGTCACATCCTGGGCTCCGCCATAATCGAAGTCTGGATCGCCGAGCACGGCGATACCCGGAAACTCGTATTCAGCGGCGATCTCGGCCAGCCGGGACGCCCGATACTGCGGGACCCAACGGTCATAGAAGATACCGATGTCTTGCTGATCGAGTCGACTTACGGAGACCGCACACACAGGGACTCGGCCGCAACCGGCGTGGAGCTGGTCGGAATCATCGACCGCACTGTTCACCAGCAGGGGGGCAACGTGATTGTTCCCGCGTTCGCTGTCGGACGCACGCAAGAGGTTCTGTACCACCTGCATCGCCTCGTCCGCGAGGGCAGATTGAGTGACCTGAATGTATTCGTCGACTCGCCGATGGCCACCGAAGCCACACGCATCACCCAACAACACCTGGAGCTATTCGATGAACAGGCGCGTCAGATGGCCGCTTGGCACGCCTTAGGTAACGGCCTGCCACACCTTCACTTTACAGCTAGTGTTGCTGAGTCAATGGCTCTGAACGATGTCCGCTCAGGCGCCATCATCATATCGGCGAGCGGCATGTGCGACGCCGGGCGTATCAAGCACCATCTGCGTCACAACCTGCCACGGTCGGAATGCAGCGTCCTGATTACGGGCTTCCAGGCGAAAGGCACACTCGGCCGCCGCCTGGTCGACGGCGCCCGGCGGGCGCGCATCTTTGGCGAAGACATTCCGGTGCGCGCGTCTATCCATACCGTCGGTGGACTGTCGGCGCATGCTGATCAGGCGGCGCTGCTCGCATGGGCCGCGGGCTTCCGACGCCCACCAAGTCATACGTACGTCGTGCACGGCGAAGAAACGGCTGCACTCGCACTGGCTGAGAAGCTACGCATCGATCGCGGTTGGGAAGTTACCGTGCCGGAAGCTGGTCAGTGCGTATCGCTGTAATCGGTGCCCAGGCTGGCTGCGTTCGAACTATCGGGCCGACAAAGAGGACGACATGACAGGCAAGAAGAACATCGCGGCAGGTTTCCTGTTTCTGGCGGCGTTCATGGTCTTTGGGTTTGTTCTTATCTACCTGCGAGACTTCGCGCCGGGAAGAGATCAATGGATCGCCAACTACAGCTCGGGCGCTCACTTCGAGTCGCGCCTGGCCCATGTGCACGGCAATCTATTCGCGTTCATCAACATTGTCGTCGGCTACCTGCTGTGGCGGCTGCCGCTCGGCAAGCCGTCGGCGCGGTGGATTTCGTGGCTGACGTTGGCAGGTATGCTGATGCCTCTCGGGATACTTGCCGAAGTGACGATGGGCGCACCGCCGGCACTCGTGCTCGTGGGAGGCATTTCCATGGTGGCGGCAATGGCCTGGTTCGGCCTGGCCGTTGCAGTCCTTCGGCCACAGACACTAGACGACAGCACTGCAAAGCAGCCCCCAGGTCGCGACCGTGCCAACTGAGGCGGAAAATGAGCTGGAGCGCCGTGGATTGGTGCGCGCGATCGAGGGGAGCCCATCCTATCGTTTGGCCCACGAGGATCCGGCGTTACTGGCGAGCGAGGGCCTCAGGCCGCTGCGCCTGCAGCTGGAGCTTCTGAAGCCCGAGCAGGCTCTGCATGAGCAAGGGATCGGCTCCACGGTCGTGGTCTTTGGCAGCGCGCGAATCGTATCCAGGCAGGCCGCGGGGGCTCGATTCGCGGAGCACGAGCGGCGCGCGACGGTTCATGACCCGGGCGAGCAGCATGCAATGGCGCTCGCCAAGGTCAAACGCGACCTGGACCATGCACGCTACTACGAAGAAGCTCGACGCTTTGCCCATCTGGTCTCATCCCGCTTCCAGCAAGAGCAGCGTCGTGACTTTGTTGTCGTCACGGGGGGCGGTCCCGGCATCATGGAGGCGGCCAATCGCGGCGCATTCGAGGCCGGAGCTCGCTCCATCGGCCTCAATATCACACTACCGCACGAGCAGCAGCCCAACCCCTACATCAGCCCAGAGCTTGCATTTCGATTCCACTATTTCGCCTTGCGCAAAATGCACTTCCTGTTGCGTGCGCGCGCCTTGGTTGCGTTCCCGGGCGGGTACGGGACGCTCGACGAATTGTTCGAAGTGCTTACGCTGGTGCAGACGGGAAAGATGCCACGGATCCCGATTGTCCTGGTAGGGCGCGACTTCTGGCATCGGGCAATAGACTTCGATTACCTCGTGGCGGAGGACTTCATCGGTGCGCAGGACATGCAGCTGTTCGAGCGCGTCGATACAGCCGAAGAAATTGTGGCTGTCTTGTCCTCGTTCTACGGTGGACGACCGCCCGGTCGCGAGGCTGCGCGAATGTGAGCATGCCACGCGGTACTTCAAGTACGACTGTTGCTCTCCGACCCGCGTGGAGACGGGTTGCCGGGATCTTGGCGTGGAGTGTGCTCGTTTCCTCGCGGGCCCTGGCACAGCCTGCCCAGGAAACACAGGCGGGTCCCAAAGAGTGCACAGCCGAAGAAAGGCTCACCTTCCGTGGCGCCACCGCACGACTGGAGAACGATCTCTTTACCGGCACTGACCAGAACTACACGAATGGCGTGGCCTTCACCTTGGTGTCGCACGACTTTCCCGCCAGTCCGCGGCTCGAGTGCCTCCCGCTACCCGTTCGCGCGTTCGGGCGATTGATTCACGTCATGAATCCTGGATTCTGGGCCCATTCGGACACCCCGGCGGACACCCAGAATGTGGTTGTCCGACTTGGGCAGTCCATGTACACACCGGGAGACCCTACCAGGTCGGAGCTGATCGTAGACGATCGCCCCTACGCGGGGGTGCTCTACATGGGTCTGGCATGGAATCGTCGAAGACATTCACCCGAGTCAGATCGGGAAACTCTCGATACGCGCGAAATCACCCTTGGCGTGATCGGCCCCTGGTCGCTGGCGGAACAGTCTCAGAACTGGATCCACGATGCGACCGGAGACGACCGGTTCATGGGCTGGGGAAACCAGCTGAAGACTGAGCCTGCCGTGCAACTCGCTCTTGACCGCAAATTCAGGGGTGCTCGTAGCCCGGGTGCAATCATCCCCGGGTTTTCAGCGGACACTGTCCGCTCACTGGGGCTCCGGCTCGGAAACATTGAAACATCTGCCACGGTGGGCTTGGAAGGTCGCCTGGGCTGGAACCTGCCTAATGACTTCGGTAGCTATCCTCTCAGGCCGGGCGCCGAGAACCGCCCGCCGTCAGCCGTCTCCATTCACGGGACTTCCCGCGATGCTATTCCGGCAACGAGGCGGCCACGTGCTGGAATACACGTCTTCGGAATACTCGAACTGAAGGCCGTCGCCTACGATTTCTCACTCGATGGAAATCTCTTTCGATCGAGCCACAGTGTTTCCCGTCGACCGTGGGTCGCACAGGCGGCCCTCGGTGTCAGCACGCAGGGCATTGTGGCGGGGCATGGCCTGCGATTGGCCGCAATGCGCGTTTATCGCACGCGCGAATTTGACGAGCAGGGTACGAATCAGTCTTTCGGTTCCATAGCTCTGAGTATCGACTTCTAGCCCGGCGCTGGCCGCTGTTCGGCAACGGGCGCGTTGCCGTCGGCAGGATGGGCCGATTGGAGACCAGTTGTGACGGTATGCCCACGAGTCGTCCCCCGGGCGCGCTCGGCCGACTCGCCACATCGACGATCTCTCGCGTTAGGTATTCGTGGTGACCGCGAGCACGGCGCCCACGGGCGAACGTCCTCGTTCGCCCGCGCGCCATGGTTCGTAGACGTCAGTTCGAGCCGCCGTTGCGTTGCGGGGCTAACGTGACACCCTGCTCGCGAGCCCGCGCTTCCATTTGTGTGCGGTGTTCGGCACGAATGGCGTCGCGCTCCTGCTGGGTCTTCGCCACACGTAGACGCTCGCGATGTTGTTCGAGCTCCGCTTGCGTCATGAGGTCGTAGCCATAGATGCGCTGACGTTCCTGTTGACGGTCCTTCTCTTGCTGCGCGACTTGAGAGCGTGAGAGTGCAGCCGGCGCTTTGACGCCCTTCTCTTTCGCGCGCTGCTGCATCGCATTCTGATGATCGAGTCGGTACTGGATGCGTTCCTGCTCAGTCTTGAGTGAACGCAACTGCTTCCAGTGCTGCACACGTTCCTCATCCGTCATGAGATCGGATGAATAGATGCGATCACGATCCTGGTCGCGTCGTCAATCGCGGTCCAGGTCACGAACACCGTCCATATCGCGATCCCCGTCGCGATCTTGATCACCGACTCCACGTGTAGTGCCGCTGGGGCGTTGCTGGGAGCCGGCGCCGACACGGGGTTGTTGTCCACCGCCACCGCCGCCTTGACCTTG
Organism: uncultured Gemmatimonas sp.; assembly: GCA_964586985.1. Taxonomy (GTDB): domain Bacteria; phylum Gemmatimonadota; class Gemmatimonadetes; order Gemmatimonadales; family Gemmatimonadaceae; genus Gemmatimonas. The sequence goes on from CAZPJX010000064.1 coordinate 10,582, forward strand.
AGCCGCGGCGTAGCTCGCTGGGAACGCCAGCAGCGCCGCGGCAGCCAGCGTTCTCACAAATTGATCGCTCTTCATCATGTCTCTCCAGTTGTAAAGTAGACGCCAATCGTCATCGCGAGCGTCGCGCCTCGCGTTGACATCTCTGCTTCGCGAAATAGGCGTTGCGGCATGCATTGCACGCTTCGACGCCCAGTTCCCGGATACATACGTTGGTCCGCACGAGCGCTTTCCAATGGTGGATTACCACTACGCAGGAACGACGCGCGGCGCTGGCAAGTCGACGCAATCATGGCGCCCGTGGCTCAAGCCGGCGTAGCGAGAACGCGCCCCGCAGCTCACCGGCTGCATAGCCGGTCGCCGCATCGTGCGGATACTCGCGCGCCAGGGCGGCCCGCAACGCCGCCGACTGCGCGCCAACCGCCCCATGGCAGGTCAGGCACAGCGGTCCGGTCATGATGGGCTTCATGTAGCGCATGACCCGACCCGAAGGCTCATCAACGACGACCCACTCTTCGATGCCTTCCGGCGCTTCACCGGATGCGAGGCGACGTGCCATAGCGACCAGCCGCTCTTGCTCCCAGGCATCGGCACTGCCGGTGAGCGGATTGCGAACACGGGTACCAACACGCCGCACCTGCCAGCCCGATTCCCGCGACAGCTGGCTGGCGATCGCCGGTGCTTCGTCGCGGCAGACGGCAACCGCTGCAGCGGGATCGCCATCAGCCAGTGCAGCCATCAATCGCGCCTGCAGCAGCGACTGGAAGCGCGCGGCCAGGGCCTGCGCCTGCTGTGCTGGACCCGGGCGCTCTGCCGCAGATGCGAACGCAGCAGACACAGCAAGTACAACAACAGCCGCCAGCTTCATCGCATCGACTCCATCGGTAGCGGATCGAAACGCACGGCGATCAGCCCTGCAGCAGACTGCGCAGCATCCACGCAGTCTTTTCGTGCACGCCCAGCCGCTGGGTCAGCAGGTCTGCCGTCGGCTGGTCATTGGCGTCGGCCACGAGCGGCAGCAGCTTGCGCGCCGTGCGGGCAGTGGCCTCCTGTGCAGCCACGAGGTGCCGCACCATGTCGTCTGCATTCGGGACACCCTCGACCTCCTTGATGGAAGCCAGTTTCACGAACTCGCGATAGGTGCCCGGCGCCGGATGACCCAGCGCGCGAATGCGCTCGGCGATGAGATCGAGCGCGTTCCACTGCTCGGTGTACTGGCCCATGAACATCAGGTGCAGGCTGTTGAACTGGGGACCAGTGACGTTCCAGTGAAAATTGTGCGTCATCAGGTACAGCGTGTAACTGTCGGCCAGCAGCACCGAAAGGCCCTTGACGATGCGTTCGCGATCCCCGCGCTTGATGCCAATGTCGATCTCGGGTATTGCGTTCTGCTTCTTTGCCATCTGGTTCTCTCCTCGTTTAATGGGTGTTCAAGGCCTCGCCACCGGCGACACACACTGCTTCGCCCTCGGCCAGCGCGCGCCAGGGTTCATCGGTCAGCGGTACGCTGGCGAACAGGACGGCACGTTGCGCACCATGGCCGTCGCTGACGCGTACACCGGCCTCCGCCAGTGCACCAGGGTCGACATCGCAGCTCCGCTGCAGCATCCACAGGCCCGGCGGCTCGATACGGCCATCGGACTGGGTGCGACGGTGGCCGTGGGCAATCAGGATCTCGCCGTCAGCGTAGAGAAAATTGGCCGGCCCCAGCTGGCGCAGTTCTGCAGCGAAGCGCTCGACCGTAGCCAGCCGCAATTTCAGAGCAGGCTGCTCGGCCCCACGCCACAAGCCGGCCATCCTGGCAAACAGGGCGCAGGCCGCCAGCTCCGAGTCGGTCTCGCCGACGGGCGTGTACGCACCGCCATCAAACTCCGGCAACCCGTCGATACCCGACAGCTTGCCGTTGTGCGCAAAGCAGTGCATTCGCCCGCCAATCTCGCGCACGAAGGGCTGGGTGTTCGCCAGAGAGATGCCGCCACGCGTGGCGTGCCGGATGTGGGAGACCACGAGCGTGCTAGGCGCCTGTCGGGAGCCGATGAAGGGTAGCCAGACACTGTCCCGCGCCGGTTCGGGTTCGCGGTACAACCGCAGGTCGCGACCGTCGTAGTACGCCAGTCCCCAGCCATCGAGCGTCTTGCCTTGCAGCCCACCGCGCTGCGCGAATCGCTGCAGCGAGAACGATACCGTCGTGGGCACGCGACTGGACAAGGCAAAGAGTTCACACATGTCGCGACCTCAAGGCGGATTTCGACTATCGGCCTTCTGACTGGCCGCACGATCAGCATCGAGGTCGAACCGCATAGCGTTCTGAATCGCAACGCCGCGAGCGAGCCCGACTCCCAGGATCCAGCGGGAATTCCACATGCGCCCGCCCTCAGCAGGTGGAGTTCGAATTGACCCGTACTTGCGCGACGGCCGCACTCCCGCACATCTCCCGGTACGCCCAGCAACGGCGATGTCGCGCCCCGGGCAACTGCCGCCCGGCACGGCTCTGGGATCCGCGTAACCGTTCTGCTTGTCCATACTATTGACAGACTATCCGGATTTGCGTATTTTCGCAAATATGCAATCCTCGCGCCGCATGAGCGAACTTGCGACCGCCGCCGACCAAGCCGCTGGCTTCCTGCGGGCGCTCGCGCATCCGGCTCGCCTGCGCGTGGTATGCGCGCTGGTCGAGGGCGAGATGAGTGCCAGCGAACTGGCCGCATACGCGGGCCTGCGCGCACCCGCACTCTCGCAGCAAGCGGCAGTGCTGGAACGCGAAGGCATCATCCGCCGCCGCCGTGATGCGCAGTCTGTGCGCTACAGCTTGGCGTCGCCCGGCGCCCGCGCGCAGGCCAGACTGCTGCACCGCCTCTTCTGCCCCGAAACTCGTCGCGGCACCACAGACTGACTTCCAGATCGGAGACGCCATGCATCCCTATCCGCACTTATACAAGGCCGGTACGACCGGCGGCCCCACCGGCATGCTGACCGTCAGCTCGCCGGGACTCGTCGATCTACCGTCTGCGCCGCCACCAGAGTTTGATGGCCCGGGTGGTGTGTGGTCACCCGAGACGATGCTGTGCGCCGCCGTGGCCGACTGCTTCGTGCTGACCTTTCGTGCCGCGGCACGCGCATCCAAACTCGAGTGGCTTTTGCTGGAATGCAGCGTTGAGGGAACCTTGGAGCGGGTGGAAGGCGTTACGCAGTTCACCCGCTATGTTACGACCGCGACACTGCATGTTCCGCCGGGCACCGATGCCGGGCGCGCGCAGAAGCTGATGGAAAAGGCCGAACACGGGTGCCTCGTGGCCAACTCGCTTACTGGCAAGCGCGAACTGGTGGCGCGGGTCGTCGAGAGCCAGGCATAGCGCGGCCCTCATTCTGGACACTTAGTGCTCTGTTGTTAGTGCCAGAATGCATTGGTTTGCGGATCTCGCGGATCAGGTACCGTGAGTGAGTCAATCGAACAACCGGTACACCACACATCAGATTCAGCCATGTGGGACATTATCGTTATCGGATCCGGAATCAGCGGACTCACTGCCGCGGCAGCGCTCACGCGGGCGGGGCAGCGGGTCTTGCTCCTGGAACAGCATTGGGTGGCGGGGGGCCTGACGCAGACGTTCAAGCGCGGCGATTGGCAGTTCGCTACGGGCGTTCACTACCTCTCTGGCCTGGGCGATGACGAAGGGCCCGGCGGTCAGTTCCGCCGCCTGCTCGGCTGGTTGAGCGACAAGGCGCTCGACTTCGCGCCGCTCGCCAATCCATTCGACATTGTCCGTATCGGCGATTTCCGCTTCGAGATCGCCCACCCGCGCGCGCGCTATCGAGCCGATCTGCTTGCGCGCTTTCCCGAAGAGGCAGCGTCCATAGATCGGTGGTTCAAGGAGGCGGATGCGGCGATCACAGCGGCAAACGTGATGCTTGCGGAGCGCGGCCTGCCGGGCTGGCTGGCGTACTTACTGCACGCGTTCAAGGGCAGGGACATCGAACATTTCGCACACAAGACGGTTGCCGAAGCGCTGTCATCCATCCGCGATCCGCGGCTGCGCGCCGTGCTCGGGGCACGTGGCGGCGACTACGGCGCGCCCGCATCGGAGGCACCCCTGCTGGAACATGCGCTGGTGACTGGGGCTTACGAGGCTGGCGCCTGGTATCCCGTCGGCGGTCCCGAGGCCTTCGCCAAGGCGCTCGTCACCTCCATCAAGTCTGCGGGCGGCAAGGTGGTTCTGCGTGCGGATGTCCGTGCGATTGAACTTGATAGCGGCCACGTTGCCGGGGTCACGTATGATCGTGACGGCAAGTCGCTGACCGAACGGTCGAGCTGCGTCATCTCGACGATGGGTCTGCTGAACACGATCGAGCGGTTGCCCCGCGATGCGGCTCCTGCCTGGCGCGAAGCCGCGCGGAGCCTCAAACCCGGACCGTCCTACGTCACGTTGTACCTGGGCTTCGATGGTGACATCGCAGCGGCCGGCGCAACGTCTGCCAACATCTGGCTGTACGAGACACCCGACTGCATCGATCGCTTCTGGGAGCATCCCGACACGGAGGATGCGCCGGGACTGTTTGTGTCATTCCCATCCCTCAAAGACCCCGCGCAACAAGGCAAGCATACGGCGGAAGTGATGGCGCTCTGTGATGCCGGCGCATTCGCCGCCTGGATGGGTGCAGACCCGGCGGAGCGCAACGACAGTTATCATGCGTTCAAAGCCCAGGTCGAACAGCGCCTGCTGGCGCAGTTCGCGCGCCATTGGCCGGCACTCGCGGCGATGGTTCGCTTCCATGAGTTGTCGACACCCCTGTCGCAGCGCCGATTCGTGCGGACTCCAATGGGCGCCACCTACGGCCTCGAAATGAGCGCCGAGCGTCTTGAATCGACGGCCTTGCGCATTCGCACGCCCGTTCCAGGTCTGCTGCTCGCCGGACAGGACGTGACCGGTGCAGGCATCTACCCGTCGGCGATGAGCGGCATGCTTGCCGCGGTCGCGATCAAGCCATCGCTGCTGCGGCACATGAACGGTTGAGCCGATCTGACTTCATGCTAGTCCTCCGGAGTCTTCGTGTCGAAACGCACTGACGGGCCATGCCCGATTGCTCCCGGGCAGCGGAGCGTGGCTCCGCCGATCGCGGCCGCATTGCCGCGAGTGGGGAATCGCTGGCGCCGGACGCTCGCTCTCACTGCCCTAATCATCGCGCTGATACCAATTGTTGCTGCCATGGCTTTCCCACCGCTTCGGCGAATTGCTCCGGGGCTATACGGACTTTCCTGCCGCTCTCATGTGTGCGCAGAGGACCTCGCAGCCCTGCCAGCAGCGGAGAATCTGTATCGCGAGGCGGTTGTGTTCGTTGGCCGCAAGGTGATTCCGCTGGCAGAGCCGCGTCAGGTAATCTTCTGCAGGACAGATCGGTGCTCGCAGCACTTCGGTCTCAGCGGCAGACGGGTTGGTCAAACCACCGGACCCTTCGGTTCTGTAATCGGCCCCAGAGGCTGGGCGGCCCATACGGTTCGCCACGAGCTCATCCATCAGATCCAGAATCAGGCGCTCGGCATGTATCGCCTGCGTCCCGGACCTGACTGGTTCATCGAGGGGATGGCCTATGCATGGAGCGACGACCCGCGGGAAGACTTGGGCGCACCTTGGCAGGCGTACAGGCGCGAGTTCCTCATCTGGAGTGCAACAACTCCCAGGCAGGAGTTCTGGGATCGGGCAGCTGAACTTTGGTAGTCCCAACCTCTCCCTCGGATAGACACGCACCGGCACGCCAATTGTGCTGCCCGGAGTGGATCTGGACCCGGCGCGAGTAACGCCGACGACCGGTCCTGGCCCTGGGAGCGAACGCGTGATCGCGGCCTCAAGCCAGTTTCATGACGAATCGGTTGGGAGCCCTGGCGGGTAGCGCTCGAACTTGGGAAGTTCGTGGGCATGCTGCATCCAGCGAATGGAATGCACGTCGCACTGGTGATCCAGCCAATCGGCTGAACCGCCATTGAGCATATGCCGAACCGCTCAAACTTCCCCGCCCTGAACCGCTTCGCTCTGGTGTTCGCGCTATCGCTTCCCTTTATACGTGGGCCGTGACTGCTCCAGTGCAGCTCTCCCATGAGTAGCAACGTGGGAAACTACGAACGGGACGCCCCCCGCAGCCCATTGCGAGGGCTGACCGGCAAACGTCAAGTGAGTGCCTGCGCCGCAATTACCTTCATCGACGACGGCAGCAGTACCGGCGTGTGCGTCTTGCCTGCCACCCACGCGTCGATCATGTCCGCCCACTCCTGCAGCATGTGCCTCCGCTGCTCCGCGTACTGGGCGCGGTTGTACGTGCCGCGCGAGGAATCGTTCCGCTCGTGCGCTAGCGCCTTCTCGATCCAGTCTCGGTTGAAACCCATCTCGTTCAGGATCGTCGAGCCCGTGCGGCGCAGGTCGTGAACGGTGAACATCTCCAGCGGCAGGTTCTCCGCTTTGGCCTTCT
>CAZPJX010000065.1:0-16109 GCA_964586985.1 uncultured Gemmatimonas sp.
TGGAAGGCACCCACCAGATTCTTGCCTGCCGGAGTATCGACGGCCGTCTTGCCTCCAACGGACGCATCGACCATGGCGAGCAGGGTCGTGGGCACCTGTACCACGGGGAGCCCACGCATGTAGGTGGCCGCGACGAAGCCGGCCAGGTCGCAGATCACACCGCCGCCTACCGCTACGATGGTCGTATCGCGGCCCGCCCCCCACGCGACGAGGGCATCGGTCAGCGACGCCCAGCGTTCGCGGGTTTTCTCCTGCTCCCCAGGGGGGATGGTGAACAGCCGGGATGTGGCGCCGTGAAACTGTTCGAGCACCGTGCTGGCGTGGGCCACCTCCACCGTCTCGTCGGAAATAACGGCGATGCGATGCGCCGGAGCCACCTGCTGCACGATGGTGGCCAGATGATGCCGCGCGCCGGTGGCACAGAAGACCGGATAGTCGAGCGGTAGGTCCAACGCCAGACCCGACGGCAGGTCCAACCGCGGGCCTGGGTGACGCTCAAGCGACTCAAGCGACTCAAGCGACACGGGCGGCTCACGCGACACACCCGGCACGGGCGTCGGCAGCGATTCGGATTGTGGCGGGTGCGGCATGCCTACCAGGTGACCTCGCCAGCGCCGGCTCGGCGATTCGCCAGTCGAGCGAGAGTGAAGAGCAGATCGGAGAGCCGATTGAGGTAGGTGATGACCAGCTTGGGGAGCTCGATGTCCTGCGACAGGTGTACCACCCGACGTTCGGCGCGCCGGCACACCGTGCGTGCCACATGCAGCGCGGCGGCCTTGGGTGTTCCACCCGGGATGATGAAGCTGCGCAGGGGCTCGAGTTCAGCGTCGGCCTGGTCGATGGCCCGCTCGAGTTCGGCGATCCGCTCCTCGTCGATGCGGGCCTTGCTCAGGTGCTCGCGCATCTTTTCGTGATCAGGCGTGGCCAGCAGGGCGCCAATCGCGAACAGATCGCGTTGAATCGGTACCAGCACCTCGTCGATGCGGGGCATGACTTCGATGGATCGGGCCATGCCCAGCGATGCATTCAGTTCGTCGACATCACCATAGGCTTCCACCCTGGGGTGGTCCTTGCCGACGCGGCCGCCGCCGAAGAGCGCGGTGCCGCCTGTGTCGCCCGTGCGCGTATAGATCTTCATACCGAATACTAATGGTGACTACTTTTCCCGACATGCCAACCCAATACTAATGGTCGCTACTTTTCCTAATATGCCAACTCACCCACTTCGCGACATCACCATCATCGGCGGCGGCCCTACGGGGTTGTTCGCACTCTTTTATGCGGGCATGCGCGGGGCATCGGCACAGATTGTCGATGCTCTTCCTGAACTCGGGGGGCAGTTGACCGCGCTGTACCCCGAGAAGCTCATCTTTGACGTGGCCGGCTATCCGAAGGTGCTGGCCAAGGACCTTGTCAAAGCGCTCACGGAGCAGGCCTCGCAGTTTCATCAGGAGTCGGGGCTGCCGGTGCATCTCACGCAGCGTGTGGTGGCTCTGGAACAGGAAGACGGGCATTATGTGCTCGTCACGGAGACGGATCGGTTCCCCACGAAGTCCGTCGTGATTGCGGCCGGCATTGGTGCGTTCAGTCCACGCCGGTTGCCGCAGGCCTTCGCGACCGATTGGTATGGCTGTGGCGTACACGCCCTCGTCACGGATCCGGAAGAGTTCCGTGACCGGGATGTCCTCATCATTGGCGGCGGAGACTCGGCATTCGACTGGTGTGCACAGCTTCGCGATCGTGCGAAGTCGGTGACGCTCATTCACCGCAGCGACCGATTCCGCGCGCACGCGGCCACCGTGAACGAGGTGCATGCCGCTGCGGCGGTCGGCGATGGACGCGTGAATATCTTCACCTTCCATGAGCTCGAGGCCATCCATGGCGATGCGACGATCGCCAGAGTCTCCATCAGGGACGTGAAGGCGAAGACCTCACGTGATCTCGCCTGCGATGTCATTCTGCCGATGCTGGGCTATGTCTCCGATCTCGGGACATTGCTCGAATGGGGCCTGACCATCGAGAAGGACGAGATCCTTGTCACCACGCAGATGGAGACCGGGCGGCCCGGAATCTATGCGGCCGGTGATATCACGACCTATCCGGGCAAGCTCAAGCTCATTGCGACGGGTTTTGGTGAAGCGGCGATTGCCGTGAATCAGGCCGTGCATCATGTGTACCCGGACAAGAAGGTGAATCCGGGGCACTCGTCGAATCTCGCGGTCTTTGGGCAGAAGGACGACTGAGGCCCGCGGAGGTCGGTGTGTGGCCCCGACCTCCACTCTCAGCTCTCCAGGTGCGCCGTTCTCGCTCGGGGATCGACTTTCCCGTAGGCCACATCGGTGAGCAGGTTCACCACCACGAACACGACCGAGAGAAAGAGCACGGCGCCCTGCACGGCCGGCAGGTCGCGGCGCGAGATCGCCAGGACGACGTAGCGTCCGATGCCGGGCCAGGAGAAGATGGTTTCGGTGAGGATGCTGCCAGTGAGATAGGCACCGAAGTCGAGACCGATGACGGTCACCACGGGAATGAGGGCATTGCGCAGGGCGTGGCGAATGACCACGTGCCGTTCGGCCAGGCCCTTGGCGCGCGCGGTGCGGACGAAGTCCGCATTGAGCACTTCGAGCATCGCCGACCTGGTGATGCGCGCGAGGTAGGCGATGGAGCGTGAGCCGAGGGCGAGGGCCGGGAGCACGAGAAACTCGAGACGTCCGTATCCCGACGCCGGGAACCATCGCAGGGAGACGGCGAAACCGAGGATCAGCAGCAGCCCGATCCAGTAGACGGGAAATGAAATGCCGAGGTAGGTCGTGGCCAGCGCGATTCGGTCGAACCAGCCATGGGGGCGAATGGCGGCAAGTGTGCCGACGCCCACGCCGAGTACCGTGGCGAGCAGCATGGCGGCCCCGGCGAGTTGCAGGGTCCGCGGGAAACGCTCCGCGATGTCGGTGACGATGGGGCGATTGGTGATGTAGGACCGACCGAGGTCGCCGGAGAGGATGCCCGTTGCGTAATGCGCGAACTGCACGGGCAGGGGGTCGTCGAGGCGGAGTTCTGCGCGCAGTCGCGCGATCGTGGCCGCGTCGGCGCGCTCTCCCACCATGGCCTGCACGGGATCACCCGGGGCCACGTAGAGCAGGAGGAACACCACCACGAGCACGCCGAAGAGTGTCGGGATGGAGAGCAGGGCTCGGCGCAGCAGGAAGAGCGGCATGAGCGCTATTGTCCGAGTGAGACCTTGGTCCAGCGCTGTCCGTTGAAGATTACCGGGACTTCAAAGCCCTTCACCCAGGGTTGCACGGCGTACATCTCGTTGTAGAAGAAGAGTGGCACGAGGCCCATCTCGGTGTAGGCCAGCGAATCGGCGCTGCGGTAGAGTGCGCTGCGTCGCTGGCCGTCGGCCTCACGCCGGGCCGCATCCACCAGGCGATCGAAGGTGGCGTTGCTGAAGAACGAGACGTTGCCCCCGGCACCGGCGTTGGCGGTGTGCAGCAGGGGGTAGAGGAAATTCTCGGCGTCTGGATAATCCGCATACCAGTCCTTCACGACGAGATCCGTTTGTCCGGCCCGTGCGGCGGCGCGCATGGCGCTGGCGTCACGCTGCACGAGCTTGAGACGGATGTTGGCGCTGGCGAGATAGGCCTGCAGCGTCTGTGCAAGCCGCGGCCAGGGCGACGTTTGCGAACTCCAGAGTTCGAGATCGATGCCGTTGGGGAACCCGGCGTCCGCGAGCAGACGCCGTGCAGCAAGCGTGTCGTAGGGGAGTGGCTTGCGTGTGCCATCGAAGCCGTCGAGCGATGGGGGAATGACACCCGCAGCGACGCTTCCGCGTCCGGCGAGTAGTTGTGCGAGCAACGTGGGCGCATCGATCGCGTGCGCAATGGCCTGCCGAACGCGCACATCCTTGAGGGGACCTCGCGTGGTGTTCACACCGATGTACCAGAGACGCAGGGCCGGCGCACTCACGAGCGTCGCTCGGCGTTCATCGGTTTCCTCCCAGGATTTCGTCTGTTCTTCCGGGATGTAGAGGATGTCCACGGAACCGGCTTCGAATTCCGCGACGGCGGTCGACGGCTCCGGAATGATGCGGGCGAGCAGGGTGTCGAAGGCCGGCGCGCCGCTGAAGTACGCGGTGTTGCGCGCGAACTTGAGGTAGTCGTCGTGTTTCCACTCCACGAGCTTCCAGGGGCCGGTCCCGACGGGCTTTTCGCTGAAGTCCGCGCCTACGTGATCAGGGAGGACCGCGGCGGCGGGCATGGCGAGCAACTTGGGGAAGATCGCCAGCGGCTGCTCGAGCGTGATGATCACTGTGGTGTCATTGGGGGTGCTGATGCCCAATTGGACGTCCTTGCCAGCCGCCAGCGCGCGCGCACCCGCGATGGGATAGAGCGGCCACGTGGTGCCGGCCTGCGTGGCTGGACGCAGCAGACGCTGGAACGACTGACTCACATGGCGTGCGCGGAACAGGGTGCCGTCATGAAAGAGCACACTGTCGCGCAGATGAAAGGTGTAGCGCAGGCCATCGGGGGAGACATCCCAGCTCCTGGCGAGTGCGGGTTCCACCTCTCCGGCCGGTGTGAAGCGCGTCAGGCCGTCGAAGAGATAGGCGACCGCGCGCCCACTTGGCACGTCGGTGGCCTTCGCCGGATCGAGTGAACGCGGGTCGTACCAGTCGCGGGAGTCCACCAGTGTATGACGCGTGGTGCTACCAACATCGGCGCGGCGGCATCCCAGGGTCAGGAGCGAGAGCGAGGCCATCAGCGTGCCTACGGTGGCGATCGTTCGCAGGGGTGTGGTGGTGAGCGAAGCCGGGTGCATACCTGGTTGACTGGGTGTGTGTGCTGGTTGAGCTTTGTAGGCTATAGAACGTGCGTCTATCCGTCCATGACCTGACCTCCGCCGCTGGCGCAATTGGTGTCCGGGTGGCTGCCTGTGTGGCGGTCCAGCGGGCACTCGTACTTTCGGCTGCCTGCATGCTGGTCTCCGCCCTGACATGGGCTGCCCCGTCGCTCGCCGCGCAGGACCTGTCCTGCGAGCGTGGGGATCGGGAAGTGCGCAGCCTGCGGTTCACCGGCAATGTGGAGTATCCGTCCTCGGTGCTGGCCGCCACAGTGGCCACCATGCCCTCCACGTTCGCCGGGCTGCCGTTACTTGGCGAGCGGCGCTGTCTCGACCCCCTGGAGTTTGCGCGGGATGTACAGCGCCTGTCGACGCTCTACAGACGGCGCGGTTTTCCAGACGTCGTCGTGGATACCATCGTGCGGACGGTCCGCGAAGGCGTGATTGACGTCATCTTCACGGTGAACGAAGGTGCCCCGATGCGTGTGGCGTCCTTCGCGCTGCGTGGTGCGGATCGAGACCCGGAGATTGCTGTCGCGGCGCGTGATTTTCCCATGCGGGTGGGAGGGCTGTTTGATCGCAGCGCGCTCGAGGCGGGCCGGGATACGCTGGTTCGCCGTTTGCGCAATCGTGGATGGCCGCAGGCGGAGGCGCTGCTCGCCTACACGACACATACTGCCGAGCGGACGGCCGATGTCGAAGTGACGCTGGTGCCTGGCGCTCGCGCGCGCATCGGCCGGATCACCCTGGATGTGGATACCAGCACGCGGCCTCGCCGCGTCTCCGACGCGACGGTACATCGTGCGCTCGCGTTGCGTTCCGGCGACTGGTATTCGGCGCGTGCGATTATCGATGCCCAGCGCAATCTGTATCAGACCGATGCGTTCCAGCGTGTGGATCTGCAGCCTGACAGTATCCAGCCGCCGGGTGACACCGTGGTGAATCTCACGGCGCGACTCGTGGAAGGCGATCGCTGGGCTGCGCGTGGGGGGATCGGATGGGCCACGCTCGATTGCTTTCGCGCGCAGGGGACGCTTACGGATCGGGATTTCCTGCCGATGGCGCAGCGATTGGAATTGTCCGCACGACTGAGCAAGATCGGCATCGGGTACCCCCTGAACGGATTTCCGGATCTCTGTCAGGGTCAGGCGCAATCCGATCCCTACAGTCGTACGCTGAACTACAGCACCTCGATGACGCTGCGGCAACCGGTGCGTGCCAATCAGGCGCGAGTACCCTCACTCACCGTCTTCAGTTCAACGCTGTCGGAGTACAAGGCCTATCTCCGACGTACCCCGATAGGCGGGGTGCTGTCGATCAGTGATCCCTTCGCCCGGCAGTCGTCGCCGCGCTCGCCGAGTTCGCTATCCTACCAACTCGAACTGGGGCGTACGGAGGCCGAGCCGGCATTCTTCTGCGCCGTGTTCAACGCCTGCGATGCCGAGCTACGCAGTTTTCTGCAACGCAACAACCGTCTGGCAGCGCTCGAGTATGCGGTCACGCGGGAGCGCGTGAACGACCCGCTGCGCCCCACGCAGGGGACGCTGCTGCGGGTCACGCTGCGCCATGCGAGTACGCTGATCGGTTCCGATCGTACCCAGCAGTTCAATCGGGCTATTGGAGATGCCTCCTGGTATCGCATGATTGGCGGTGCGACCATTACGGCGCATCTGAAGGCGGGGGTGGTGCAGGGCAGCGGACGCGGGGCGGGTGTGGGGCGTTTCATTCCTCCGCAGGAGCGGCTCTATGCCGGCGGCCCCACGACGGTGCGTGGATTCCGGCAGAATGAACTTGGGCCGGCCGTGTATATCGTGAGCGCGTTCGAGGAGGTTTCGGAGAGCGGGCAGACGTACTACCGCGTTGGCAGTGCGACCGAGACTGAACGGGTGGTTCCCACTGGTGGCAACACGCTGGTGGTGGGAAACCTTGAGGCCCAGTGGCCCAGTCCCATCGCCCCACGGTTGTTGCAGTTGGCCGCCTTCGTGGATGGAGGTCGACTATGGAACCGCGGCCGTACGGGGCAGGGGCTGCCACAGGCGTCGGGCGGATCGATCGTGAAGCTCACGCCAGGGGCTGGTGTGCGAATTGCTTCACCCTTCGGTGCCATCCGCATCGACTTCGGATTCAATCCCTATGATCTGCCGGCCGGGGCGGCGTACTACAATGCACCACTGCAGGCGGGCGTCGCACCGCTGTATTGCGTGAGCCCTGGCAACCGGCTGGCCGTGCGTTCAGCGGTGGCGGCGGGCGCACCGGCTGTGCAGGATGCGGGGGTCTGTCCCGCGTCGTTCCGTCCGATTCGTCGCTCAGGGTTTCTTGGGCGACTCAATCCGAGCATCTGGATCGGACAGGCCTTCTGATGGCCCCGCGTCGTCGAACGATCGTGCTTGCCACGGCGGCTGCGCTGATGGCGCTGCTGGTCCTGATCGTTGGCGGAATCGTGGGGTTGACGCAGACCGATAGAGGGCGAGCGGCCATTCTCCGCGCGGTGCTTCCGGCGGTGCGGGCGATGATCCCAGGCACGCTTTACGTGGGAAAGATCGACGGCACGCTCTTCACCGAAATCACTATCGATTCCCTCGACCTTCGCGCACCTGATGGGACGCCGTTCCTGAGTACAGGGCCGGTGCACGCGACCTACGATCCGCGCGATCTCCTCGACTTTCGCATCATCGTGAAAACGCTGCGGGTGGATCGGCCGCGGCTCACGCTTGTGGACTACGGCCATGACGATTGGAACTGGCGCCGCGCGTTGCGTCGCCGGTCCTCGCGCCCGTCCCTGAATCCCAGCCGGTTTGGTCGGTACATCGTGATCGACACCACCACGATCAACGAGTTGACGTTCGTGGCCAAGCTGCCCTGGACGCTCTCCGATACCCTGCAGGGAGCCAAGCGGGATAGTGCCCTCACCTACAATCTCACGCGTCTCGATACCGATATCCTGCCCGAGGATGGACGCTTCGTGCGCGTGTATCGATTCCTGCGCGGGAGCGTAGCCCTTGGGCATTCACGGATTGCCGATCCGGACAGCGTGGGGCAGCGATTCGCGGTGCGGCGCCTCGATGTGATGTGGGACTACCCACCGTTCTGGTTCAAGGACCTGACCGGAGACGTCCGCAAGGTGGCCGATACGCTCTGGGTGGATAGCGCGCGGTTCGCACTCCCAGGCTCGCGCGCGCACGGGGGGGCGAAGGTGGTGTGGGGCAGCGATCTGCCGGTGCGCTACGATGTGTCTCTGCAGCTCGACACGGTCTCGATGACCGATCTGGCATGGCTCGACGAAACCATCCCTCACAGCGGTGGGGGGAGCGCGCATCTGACGATTCGCAACGATCCGCGGAATCTGAATATCATCGAGTATGGCATTCGCGACATGGATGCGAAGGCGCTGCGCTCGCGAATCCGCGGTGACATGACCTGGGGTGTGGGAGGCCCGGTGGTTCGGCTCACCGATGTGCGTCTCGATCTCGAACCGGCGCACACCGAACTGCTGCGTTGGATGAATGGCGAGCCGTTCCCATACGATTGGCGGGGTGCGCTGCGCGGGACGGTGCTGGCCAGCGGTGGTTACGTCACTGACTGGAAGCTTGACGAGGCACATCTCACGTTCTCCGACGAGCACGTACCGGGTGCGATTTCGAAGGCTCACGCGACGGGCTTCCTCAACATCTTCGCTCCCGCTGAAGCGAAGCTCCGCAGTGTGGATTTGACCATCGATTCGCTGGACTTCCGTACGCCGCGTTTCGTGAATCCCCTCTTCGCCGAACTGAATGGGTTTGCCCGTGGGCGGGTACGCCTCGATTCGCTGTGGTATGACGCCTCGTTCAGCGAGGCAGATATCGAGCTGGTCGACGGACCCGGGCAGCCGTCACGTTTCACCGGCCATGGGCACTTCACGCTCGTTCCTGAGGGGACCTGGTTCGACGTGGATATGCAGGCGCTCCCGCTCTCGTACACCACGCTATCCCGATCCTACCCCACGCTGCCGTTGCGTGGCGCGGCGGTTGGGCGCATTGTGGCTCGCGGCATGGCCGAGCGGTTCGACGTGCAGGCGACACTGGCAGGGGAAGGTGGTGAGCTCGCGTTCACCGGTCAGGCGGACGCACTGGAGCCCACAATGGGGGCATTCGGTGCGTGGCGAGCGCGTGGCGCGAATCTGCAGGCATTGTTCGGTGATGGCCGTTTCCCCGTCACCACCTTGTCGATGGCCGGGCAAGTGCATATGGAGGGCGAGTACCTCTCCACGCTCCGGGGACCATTGACCGCTACGGTGGACCAGTTCTCGCGCGTCGCCGATGCGCGCGTGTTTGGGGGTACGACGGCGGTCCGCTTCGATTCGGGGCATGTCTTCGTCGATACCCTGGCCATCGAGAGCTCTGCGCTGCGGTTGGCGGCGCGTGGCGGACTGGGACTCGAGCAGTCACGCCGGGATTCGCTCGCCTTCACGGTCTTCGTGGACTCCCTGGGCGGGCTGCGCCCGTGGCTTTCACCGACCGGGCCAGACAGCGCGCGCGCGCTGGTGCTTCCGGGGGACACGCTGCGAGGGACGATGACGTTGCGGGGCAGCGTCTCGGGGTCCATCGATAGCCTCGATGCCCGTGGCCTGAACGTGGATCTGCGCGCGGAGTTGCGGGATCTCGCGGTGGCCACGGCACGCACACGGCGTGCCGACATCGATGCGCATGTCGAGGATGTCCTGCGCGCCGCCAACGGTGCTGTTTCCGTCTTGGCGGATTCCGCATATCTGGCGGGTATCGATATCGCGGCCGCGACGGGGCGATCCACACTCCGCGGAGGGCTTGCGGATCGGTTCACACTGGCGATGCGCACGCCATCGGAATCGCGGCTGACACTCGGTGGTGGCGTGGCTCGTCGCGGGGACTCCACCGAGGTGCGGCTCGATACCCTGACGATTCGCGTGGACAGTGGATTCGCGCGTCCGCGCGGGTTCGTTCTCGCCACTCCCGCCACCGTGCGCCTCGCACCGGGGGGGCTGGGGGCATTGGACTCCCTCGTGCTGCAGCACACGGATACCGGCCGCATTGCATTGCGGGGAGCTGTGGCGGCAGGGGGAGTCGTCATGGGTGCCATCGATGCAGACCGCGTGCCATTGGGGGACTTTGGCCACATTCTGCGAGCCAATGCCATTACGCGAGGCACGGCAGATCTGCATCTGACCGTGGCTGGTACGAAAGAGCAGCCGCGTCTGGATGGCACGGTGAGCCTGCGGGATGCCGTGGCGGGACGCGTGCGATTCGGCGATCTGCATGCGGAAGCCCACTACGATTCCCTGCGCCTGACGCTGAGCGGCGCATTGCGCGTGAATGGGGTTCCGGCGTTGCTGGCGGATGCTGCTCTTCCACTCAACCTGGCCTTCGCGGGCAATCGGCGTCGTCGCCTCGATCAGCCGCTCGCGGGGCGCATCGTGAGTGAGCGCGCGAATCTGGCACTGCTCGAATCGCTCTTCCCTGATGTCACGCATGCCGCCGGTACGCTCATGGCAGACGTGCGACTCACGGGCACCTGGGACAGACCACGCCTTCGTGGACAGGTGCGGGTGGACAGTGCGGCACTCACGCTGGCCAATCTCGGGGTTCGCCTCGACCAAGCCAATACCGATATCGTCCTGGCCGGCGACAGCGTCCTCATTCGGCGCTTCGGCGCGCACAGTGGAGCTGCCACAGATTCGCTCGGGATCTCGGGATTGATCGGCATCACCGAGATCGCGCGTCCTTCCTTCGATCTCCGTCTGGCCGCCAACAACTTTCTGGCCATCGACAAGGCACGTTCTGCATCGCTGACCATCTCCACACCCACCCCTATCACCCTCACGGGCAACCGGGATGCGCCACTGGTCCGTGGCGCCGTCCGCATCGATCGTGGGCGCGTGTACATCAACCAGCTCGCACAACGTCGCGCCCTCGATCTCAATGAGACCTTTGACCTGATCGATACCACGCGCTTCGGCGTGAATGGGCTGCTGCCGTCCGCCCCCAACGCGGTGATGCAGAATCTGCTGCTCGAGGATGTTCGGATCGGGATCGGAGATGACGTCTGGCTGCGATCACCCGAGGCGAATCTCAAGTTGGGAGGGCAATTGCGAGTGACCCGTTCAGTGTCACGGGAAGGGCGCGGTGTGCGTCTGGCGCTTGCCGATTCGCTGACGGTGGATCGCGGTACCTATCAGCTCAATCTGGGGATCGCCCGCCCCGGGTTTGAGGTGGAACGCGGTCTCGTGCGCTTCTTCGGTGATCCCGACCTCGAGCCGTCGCTGGATATCACGGCCTTGCACACCGTGCGCGAGGCGCGAGCCAACTCCAATCGGCAGGATGTCCGGATTCGCGTGAACATCGGTGGAACGATCAATCAACCGACCCTCACGCTGACGAGCGCGGACAATCCACCGCTGCCCGAGAGCGATATGCTGAGCTACCTCGTGACGGGTGAGCCGGCCTATGCGCTTCTCGGCACGCCATACGCCGAGCAGGGGGCTACACTGGCGTTGCGCCTGGCGGGTTCCTATCTGTCGAGTCGGTTGGCGGGTGGCCGTTTTGACGTGGTGCAGGTTGAACCCACCGCGCTCAATCCCGGTGACGCCGCCAACCTGCGGGAGAATGGGTTAGGCATTCTGGCGTCGACGCGAGTCGGAGTGGGTGGCCAGGTGGCGCGGAACACCTACCTCACATTCAGCACCGGCCTATGCGGACTGGCCCCGCAGGGTGGAAGTGGTGATGCGCTGTCGCTGTTCGCCCAGGGCCTGGGAATCAAGGTGGAACGCCGCTTCGAACGGGGACTCAGCGTGGCGCTGGGTCTTGAGCCCGGGTCGAGTGCTCAGGCCTGCGGCCGCTTGGGCATCAGCAGAACCTTCCAGCAGACGCCCCCGCAGATCGGTATCGACTTCTTTCGGTACTGGACGTTCAACTGAGCCAGGATCGGAATGCGCGGGGAAGGTTCGAACCTCCGTCGTGCCAAAGCGTTAGCTTGTATCCAGCCCTTCTTGCTGTTCGTCCTGTCTAGACATGCCAGCCCCCTCGATCCCTACCGATCCGACGATGTGGTCGCTCCAGGAAGTGCTTGACGCGATTGACCGCGTCGAGGGCGCCGATGAGCGTGTCCGGATAGTTGCCGAGCACTTCCAGCATTTGGGATTTGATCGAGTGGTGGTGACGTTGCGCGACGCGTCGCTCAACCCCACCGCGGTAGGTGTGGCACTCGAGTCGGCCACGGCACCGTCGTCGGGTCTGGTACTCAAACCATTGCCGGGGTCTGTGTGGCGCCGGCGTCTGGCGCAACTGGAACGCTTTCGCGTTGGTGGGCTGTTCTTTCTCGACGGCAGCGATGATTGGGTTGCGCGGGAGTTCTTCGGCAGCACACCCGCGCTGGAACCCGCACGCGATGAGTCAGCCAACCGTTGGCTACCCACCGATCTGATCGTTGGCGTGCTGCGTGGCCCACAGCAGAATGTCCTGGGGTTCGTGAAGCTCGCGAGCGTGCGAGACGGGTGTCGACCGGATAGCGATCAACTGCGCGATATCGAGACGGTGATCCGCCATCTGGCGGCTCGCCTTGCGTACGAAGAGCTCGGGGCGCTGGCGCGGAAGCGTCAGGAACGGCTGCAACTATTGCAGGAAGCGGGGACCTCGCTGACCCGATCGCTCGATGAGCAGGAGATCGTGCGCGAACTGCTTCGGCAGGTCCAGCGTGCGGTGCGTTGCGACGGGGTGGCGGTGGTGGTCCCTGATCTCCCTCACGACATTCTGAGCACGACCATGCGCGTCGTGCATATGATCGAGCGACCGCGCGGGCCAGTGCGACTCGGGGAGGGGCTCATCGCCGAAGTTGCACGGACCGGACGACCGGTTCGTGTTGGAGATCGCGAGGCGGACCGGGCGCGCGAGGAAGCCGGTCTCGGCATGCCCCTGACGATGTATGACATCGTGGGCGAATCCGGTGTCGCGACGTCGGTGGTGGCGGTCCCGGTTCGGGTAGGGATCCGGCTGATTGCCGTGCTCGTTGTGCACTCGGCGCAGGCCGACACCTATAGCGCGGAGGACGAGGAGGTTCTCGCGACGATGGCGGCGCAGGCCGCGACCGCACTGGCCAACGCCAGACGATATGCCGAGAGTGAGCGCGAGCGACGCACCACGGAGGCACTGGCGGATGTGGCGCGTGCCGTTGGTGAGGCATTGCGCCTTGGCGAAGTGCTTCGCCTCATCCTGCGGCATGCCGTGTCGCTGCTGGGTGTGCAAGGCGCCTGCATAGCGCTGCGCAAGGGCGACTACCTCCACATCGTGGCGGCGGCGGGTACTGCCGATGTGTTGAGTGGTGTGCACCTGCCGATCAGCAGCAGCCTGCTGGGGAAGTGCGTCCAGGAGGCGGAACTGATTGTCCTCAACGAGGTGACCAACGAAACGCCGATTGCGCGCACGGTGCGGCAGCTCGCGCGGATTCAGTGTGTGGTGATGGCTCCGTTGGGCACGGGACGAGGAACGATCGGCGCGATTGCCGTCATGAATCGGGAGCGGCCTTTCGATCAGGACGATGCCCGGGTGCTGCAGCGCCTGGCGGACCAGGTGGCGGTGGCCATCGACAACGCGCGGCTCTTTGAGGAGTTGGAAAAGGCGACCCGGGAATGGAAGGTCGCCTTCGATACCACGGCGAGCGGCATCGTGGTGCTTGAGGAATCGCTGACGGTGAGCCGCTGCAATGCCCGGGCGGCGGAGCTCTGCGGCACCAGCATTGCGGCATTGCTCGGGCAGCGTTTTCGCGATGCCCTCCTCGGGGATTCGCACAGCCCGGACGCGTCGGTGGTCGATACCTGCATCGGGCGGGCGATCCGCGACGGCGTCCCAGTTCGGGAAACCGTGAAGGATCATGTGCGCGGTCGGCTGCTGACCATGTTGGCGAGCGCACATCCCGATGGCGGATGCGTCATCACGTTTGACGATGTGACCGAGACGACCCATCTGGCGGAGTTGCACCGGAACGTCTTGGAGACGGTCTCCGATGCCATCATCATCACCGGACTTGATGGTCGCATCTCCTTTGCCAATCCCGCAGCACGGTTGCTGTTTCAGCGCGAACGTCTCACCGACGCGACGACCGCCGACTTCGTTCCGCAGGAGGGGCTGGTAGCACTTTCCACGAGCGAGGCCCATGTGCTGCGCGGCGCGCGGGTTCGCTATGAGTGCGACATCGTGCGTCCCGACGGTACGCATCGGAACGTACAGGTCAACGCGACACCGCTGGTGGAGCTTGGCGTCATCAGCGGTGCCGTCTCGTGCCTGCGCGATATCACCGAGCAACGCGCGGATGCCCTGGCCCGTGAACGATCGGAGATCCTGTATGCACGGCTTGTGGAGAGTGCGAGTGACGCCATTTTCACGGTCGATCTCGAAGGCCGGTTCACATCGATCAATCAGGGCTTTCTGAACGAGTCGGGTCTGCGTCGTGAGCAGATCATGGGACAGCATTTCAGTACGATGGTCGATGCGGTAGATCGACCGCAGGCCCTGGAAGCGATGCGGGCAACGCTGGCCGGGGAACGGCTTCGCCTTCACCTCCGCTGCCTTACGTACAATGGGCCGCGCATGGCCATGATTACGAGCGCGCCCGTTCATGCCTCTGGAAAGGTGGTTGGGGCGCTGGGTATCGTGCGTGATGTCACTGACGATGAGATTCAGCGGGAGACCCAGTCCCAGCAGGCTCGCCTTGCGGCGGTCGGAGAATCGCTGGGACGCGTGGCGAATGAGCTGAACAATCCCCTTGCCAGTCTGTTGGCCGTGGCGGAACTGCACGTGGCGTCGCCGTCACTGTCGGAGATCGACCGCGGCGTGATGGAGCAGATCGTGGATGAAGCGCGTCGGGCATCACGCATCGTGAATCAGTTGCTCGATACCACGGGTGAAGCGCCGCAGGTGGGCGGAACACGTTCGTCGGTGGATCTGAACGCGGTTCTGAGGCGTGCACTGGATCTCTTTCGGCATAGCCTCAAAGCACAGTCGGTGCGGGTCGAGACGAGCTTCGCGCGGGGTCTCCCCGAGGTGCACGGTGACCCCCTGCAACTGCAGCAGGTCATCACCAACCTGCTCACGAATGCCGAACAGGCACTCACGGAGTTCAATGGAGAGCGAATGCTCCTCGTGGACACGGCGAGCGATGGGGATACCGTGGTCCTGCAACTGCGGGACAACGGACAGGGCATTTCGCCACAGCACCTTCCGCGGGTCCTCGAACCCATGTTCACCACACGGTCCACCCGCGGGCAGCGTGGACTTGGCCTGACGATCGCGCACGCCATTGTGCGCGACCATGGTGGCCAGCTCGAAATCCTTTCACGGCATGGCGAGGGCGTGACGGCCATCGTACGGCTGCCGGTGGCTGGTGCACCGGCTCTGGCTGATCGCCGCCTCACGCCGCGGAGCCAGAGCGCCGTGCCTTCCGTCGCAATCGACTCGGGCGTGCTGCAGGAGCTGCCACCGGCCTCGCGACGCCCCTTGGACGCTGTCCGGGAATCTGCCGAGGTTGCAGCCGCGGTACCGGCTCCGCGGCTTTCGCCTGATACGCCGCTGCGCGTGCTGCTCCTGGAAGATGAGGCCACCCTGCGTTCAGCCATCGGCCGCTTTCTGCATACGCGCGGGTACCAGGTGGACATGGCGGACAGCGGTCGGATGGCCCTCGATGCACTTCACGATCGCCGCTACGATCTCATCCTGCTGGATCTGCGTATGCAGGGCATCAGCGGTGAGGATGTCTATGAGACCATGGTGGATGCCTATCCCGAGCAGGCGGCGCGGGTCGTCTTCATGACGGGCGACATGCACAGCGATCATGCGGCACGCTTCATCCGTCGGACGGGACGGCCTGTGCTTGCCAAGCCGTTCACGCTGGCCGAGCTCGAGACGCGCATCCGACAGATCCTCGGCGAAGGCTGGAACGCATGACGCTGCGGGGCGCAGGGAAATCCGTAGTGGTGCAGGCTGCCGTGGCGCCGCTCCTTGGGGAGCCACGGATCGCAAGTTCCCTGACCTCGCAGTTGCTCTCCGGGGAGGTCGTGGAGGTGCTGGAGGAGCGCGGAGATTGGCGTCGGGTGCGTGGCCCGGATGGGTACGAGGGTTGGACCCACCCCGGGTATCTCTCGTCCGCGCGGGGCGACGAAGAGACCTGGGCATGGTCGCTGGGCTGCGAGATCAGTGGTCTTCCAGAGGGAACCGTTGAGCAGCCAGGGCGCACACGAGCGTTGCCGCTGGGTGCGCGGTTCGCCCCGCTGG
>CAZPJX010000066.1:0-16043 GCA_964586985.1 uncultured Gemmatimonas sp.
TGTAAGAGTGCGTGATCAGGGGGAACGCCGAGCGGAACCACGGCGAAATACACGAGAAGCAGTGTCGGTGGAGCGGATGTCAGCACTCAGTATGAGCGCGCCCACACGACCTCATACTTCGCCGGCTCACCGGTCACCATGCAGGTCGTCGGTGCCACGGGTGACCGGAACTCCGCATCGGGGATGCATCGGATGGTCGCCTTGGTCTCCTCCTTCACGCGCTGTTCCACCGCCGGGTCGCCGTTCCAACCGGCGTACACGAACCCCCCGGGGCCGTCCATGATCTCCTTGAAGCGATCATAGCTGATCCGCTCACGGATACTGTTGGCCTCGAGACGCGCACGCGCGGCGGCCAGCATATCCGACTGGATGGTCTCTAGCACTACCGGCAACTCCGTTCGCAAGGCGTCGAAGGCGATGGATCGCTTCTCACGGGTGTCGCGGCGCACCAGCATGCCGCTGGAAGATGCCAGATCACGAGGCCCGATCTCCATGCGCAGCGGCACACCGCGCAATTCCCAGTGATAGTACTTCGCCCCCGGCTTGATCCCGATCCGATCGTCCACATGAACGCGGATGCGCTCGTGATCGG
Organism: uncultured Gemmatimonas sp.; assembly: GCA_964586985.1. Lineage (GTDB taxonomy): Bacteria > Gemmatimonadota > Gemmatimonadetes > Gemmatimonadales > Gemmatimonadaceae > Gemmatimonas. Next base: position 593 of record CAZPJX010000066.1, read on the forward strand.
GGCGCGTGAAGCTCCCCAGATCCTCGGCAATGCGCCGCGCTGCCTCGATGGTGGCCGCACGCTCCTCGTCTGCCTTCCAGATCGGTACGATGACCATCTGGGTTGGGGCCAGGCGCGGAGGTAGCCGCAGTCCGGCATCGTCGCTGTGCGTCATCACGAGCCCACCGATCATGCGGGTGGACACGCCCCAACTGGTATTCCAAGCGTGATCCTGCTGGCCCGCCTCGTTCTGGAACGTGAGATCGAAGGCCTTTGCGAAGTTCTGTCCGAGGTTATGCGAGGTCCCAGCCTGCAAGGCCTTGTTGTCCTGCATCATGGCTTCACAGGCATACGTGCGCAGGGCACCTGCGAACTTTTCGGAGTCGGTCTTCTGTCCGGTCAGCACGGGCATGGCCATGTAGTTCTCCATGAACTCCCGGTATACCCCCAGCATCCGACGTGTCTCAGTCTCCGCCTCGTCGTGGGTGGCATGGGCCGTGTGCCCCTCCTGCCAGAGAAACTCCATCGTGCGCAGGAAGAGGCGTGTGCGCATCTCCCACCGCACCACGTTGGCCCACTGATTGTAGAGCAAGGGCAAGTCGCGATAGCTCTGCACCCATTTGGCAAACATCGAATAGATGATTGTCTCGGAGGTCGGGCGCACGACCAGGCGCTCCTCGAGCGCCTTGCCACCGCCGTGTGTCACCACGGCGCACTCGGGCGCAAAACCCTCCACATGCTCCGCTTCCTTCGACAGGAAGCTCTCGGGAATGAACAACGGGAAATAGGCGTTGACATGACCCGTCGCCTTGAACATGTCGTCCAGCGCGCGTTGCATGCGTTCCCAGATGCCGTAGCCCCACGGCCGGATCACCATGCATCCGCGAACCGGCGAGTAGTCGGCCAGCTCGGCGCGCAGCACGAGTTCGTTGTACCAGTCACTGAAATTCTCAGCGCGGGTGGTCAGCTTCTTGTCATCACTCATGCGTGTGTTCCAGAATGCGTAGACGCCCAGGCGACGAGAGCCTCGAGCGTGGTGAACGTCTGATCTTCGTGCCCGGTCCGCCGCAGACGCCACGGAGCCTCGGCACTGGAAGGGTCCACAATCACGAAGGCGCCGGCACCAGCCTTGCGCCCTGCTTCAAGCTGCTTGTCGAGTCGCTGCGAACGGAGCGCGTACTCTACCACGCAACCAGCCGCCCGGAGGGCCGACGTGGTGCGGAGGGCGCCTGCGGGAGCCGCCGGCGCATCGGGAGACTCCGCCACCCAGTACTGCAGCGGCACGGCAGCGCTCTGCATGAGGCCCCGCGATCGCAGCAGCTCCGTCAGGACCACATCGCCCATGCCGAAACCCACGGCGGGGAGATCGGCACCTCCCAGGGAGGCCAGCAGATGATCGTAGCGGCCGCCACCGCAGATCGCGCGGAATTCGCCAACCTGGTCAAACAGCTCGAAAACGATGCCCGTGTAGTACGCGAGCCCGCGCACGATCGTGAGATCGAACCGCATCCATGCGCCCACGCCCAGTGCATCGCAGTGCGCCAGATACCGCGCAAAACGCTCCGCATGCGGCTTCACCGAGGGCGATTCACCATACCGGGCGTACATGGTTGGGAAATCCAGCGTGGCAAACCCAAGGATCACCTCCGCCGTCTCCGGATGAATCCCGGCGTCAGTCAGCCGCTCCGCCGATAGCTCACGCGGTTGGCGCTCGAGCTTGTCGAGGACAGCATACACGACCGGCCAGAGTTCCTCCGCGATCGCCAGATGCTCGAACAATCCATTGAGCAGACGTCGGTCGCTCACACGAGCCCGCACGTCCTGGTGCGTGAGCCCCAGCGCCCGCATGATCTCGATGGCGACAGAGACGAGCTCGGCGTCGGCCAGGACATCGGTCTCGCCGACGATATCGACATTGAGCTGAAAATGCTCACGTAAACGCCCCTTCTGGGTGCGTTCGTACCGAAAGAGTTGCGGAAGCGAAAACCAGCGCACGGGTTTGCGCATCGCCTGCGCCTTGACGCCCACCATTCTGGCAAATGTCGGGGTCATCTCGGGGCGCAGTGCAACCGGACGATCCCCCTTATCCACGAAGTTGTAGAGCTGGGTCACGATCTCCTCTCCACTCTTCTGCGTGTAGAGCTCGAGCGGTTCGAGGGGCGGCCCATCGTATTCCTGAAACGCATAGCGCCGCACGATGCGGCGCCAGGTTTCGAAGAGGTGGGCTCGCTCGGCGAATTGGTCTGGGTAGAAGTCTCGGAAACCCGGGAGCGGCTTATGTGACATCCAGGTAAGCTACCGAGCGAGCGGATCGACCTGCAACCTGGCCATGGCATCGCCGACCGTATGGAACGACCCGGTGACGAGCACCGTGGCCGCGTTCACCTGTGCATCCGACAGCGCGGTCCCGAAATCGTCGCGGCGCAATACCGGAAGCCCTTCGGCCAGTGCCCAATTCATAACCTCATCCAGGTTCCAGGTCCGGCCTTCCGGGGCGCTGGGGGCCATCGTCACCACGATGCGTCCGGCAACATGGGCCACCGCCCGCAGGATACCGCGCCAATCCTTGTCCCGAAGCACACAGACCACTGCGGTGATTGGGGGCGGCGCACCCACGGCCAGGAGATTGGCCACGACGGTCGCTGCACCATCGGCATTGTGCGCGACATCGAAGAGCCACGGAGGCGCCCGATGAAAACGTCCGGCGATCCGAATTGTTCCCAGGTGCTCCCCGGCGCTCTGCTCGATCTCGGCCCAACGGCCGCCAGCACCACGCAACATGGCCAATGCCACGGCTGCATTATGTGCCTGGAAATGGCCCACCAAAGGCGTGGTGAGCCGGCGCGATTCGCCGTTCCCGCTTAGCGTGAACGTCGTCCCCGCAGCGTCCACGACAATATCGTCAACCAGCCAATCACGCCCGGTGACCAGTACCGGAACACTGCCCGTTGATTCGGCCCGCGCCTGCAGGCGATCGCGAATGCCTGGGCGGGTGTCGCCCACGACGGCGGCTGTTCCCGCCTTGAAAATGCCGGCCTTCTCATCGGCGATGGCTTCGAGTGTCGACCCCAGAAACTCGAGGTGATCGAAACCGATCTGCGTCACCGCTGCCACAACGGGCTCTACGATGTTTGTCGCATCGAGGCGTCCTCCCAACCCCACCTCCACGATCGCCACATCCACACGCTCACTGGCAAAGTGGGCAAGCGCCATGGCCGTCGTGGCCTCGAAAAACGTCACCCCGAGCTCTGTGAGCAGCGGCTCATGTCCCACAAGCCATTCGGTGATGGCCGCATGGGTCATCGGCTCACCATTCACCACGATGCGCTCAGCGAAATCGACCAGATGCGGTGAGGTGTAGCGCCCCACACGCAGCCCCGCGCCACGCAGTATGGCGTCCAGCGTCGCCACCGTACTGCCCTTCCCATTCGTCCCGGCGACATGAAACACGGGGTACCGACGATGTGGACGGCCCAAGGCCGCGAGCAGCGCCGCGACGCGTTCCAAGCCGAGTCGCCACGCACCGCCCGTGCGCGCAAAGAGCCGGTGCAGTGCGGCGTCATAGGCGGTATCCACTTCTGGGTTCACTGGGATTGTCGGAGTGCCCCGCGGTGGGGCCAGCGGATCTACCGTGGACAGCGTCAGCCGTCCTGCTGCGCCTGGGCCTGTGCGGCAGGCCGCCCGCTCATATGGCGGAGGAGCCGCGACAAGGTGTCCTTCAGCTCCTTGCGGTGCACCACACGGTCCACCATGCCCTTCTCCAGCAGAAACTCTGCTGTCTGGAACCCTTCCGGGAGGTCCTGGCCTAGGGTCTGCTTGATGACCCGCGGCCCGGCAAACCCGATCACCGCGCCAGGTTCGGCAAGAATGGCATCTCCCAACATGGCATAGCTCGCGCTGACTCCACCGGTGGTGGGGTTGGTGAGCACGGAGATGTAGGGGATCCGGCGCTCGGCGAGCTGTGAGAGCACCGCCGAGGCCTTGGCCATCTGCATGAGCGACAGGATACCTTCCTGCATACGCGCACCGCCAGACGCCGAAACGATCACCAACGGATGCTTCTTCTCGAGCGAGCGCTGACCAAGACGCGCGATCTTCTCCCCAACTACCGATCCCATGGAGCCCCCCATGAAGGAGAAGTCCATGATGCCTATGCCCACGGGCATGCCTTCGAGCAGACCAGTGACCGTCAGGATGGCGTCGGTATCCCCGGCATTTGTCAGGGCTTTCTTGAGACGTCCCGGGTAATCCGGGAAGCCCAGGGGATCGACGGAGCGAAGTTCGCCGCCAACTTCACCGAGCGAGCCATCGTCGATGAGGAACGACGCATAATCCCACGCCCGCAGCCGGCGATGGAAATCACACGCCGGGCAGACGTTCAAGTTCCGCAGGAACTTGTCACGGATATCGGTATGGCCGCAGGCCTCGCACTTCTCCCACGTGTCGGGCGGGATCTCGAGGCGTTCGCGGCGCGGTTGACGGGGCTTCTTTTCCTTCCGGAACCAGGCCATAGGATGCTAAAGATTGATGAACGCCCGGATGAAGGCTAGATCTTGCGGACGGTACAGGGCCCGCTATAGCGGCGTCGGGCGGGGATGTTTCAGAGCCCGATCGCGTCGGGTTGTCCCCGCCCCTCGGCCGAAATGCGAAGGAGGATAGCCACGGCCATCCAGCTGACAAGCAGGAACGAGGGGCCGTAGCTGAAAAAGGGCAATGGAATACCGGTTACCGGCATGAGGTTCAGCGTCATGCCCACATTGACCATCACGTGCACGAACCAGGCCGCTACCAGGCCAAATGCCGCAAGGCTGGGAAAGGCATCGCTCGCCCGTGAGGCTACCCGCGTGCTGCGCAGAAAGAGCGCGAGGAACAGCGCCAGCGCGAGGCTCACACCCAGGAAGCCCAGCTCCTCGCCCACCACCGAAAAAATGAAGTCAGTATGTCGCTCCGGGAGGAATTGCAGTCGCTTCTGACTCCCCTGCGTGAACCCCTGCCCGAACAGTCCACCGGACCCAATGGCCACCTTGCTCTGGATGACATGGTACCCAGAGCCGCGCATATCGATGCTCGGGTCAAGAAAGACCAGCAACCGCTTCTGCTGATAGGGTTTGAGTTTGTCCCAGAGGAGCGGAGCGACGACGCCGGTCACGACGTTGGCGACGATCACCACCACCCCCTCGGCGAGGTATGGTCGATACCACAGCACCAACGCGACAAGCATCAGGAACCACGCCCCCCAGATGCCGGTGCTGAATGCCAATACCAGGCTGATGCCCGGGCTGGCAAGCATCAGGAGGAGCTGCCATTGCACGCCCGCCCAGAACAGCATGCCGAAGCAGATGCCGATGAAGACGATCCCTGTACCGAGGTCCGGCTGCTTCATGACGAGCAACCAGGGAATCCCCACCACGAGGAGTGGGCGCCAGAGGTCGACAAGCGAGCGTGGCGGCTCGCGCTGCGCGGCGAGGACGCGGGCCAGCATCAGGGTGGTAGCCAGCTTGGCAAGCTCCGCTGGCTGGCCAAGGCGAACGCCACCGATGCTGAGCCATCCCTTGACGCTGGCCGCAGTACCGGCTCCCGTGCCAACAAACAGCACGAGCACGAGAAGCGCGCAACTCAATGCATAAAGGGGCCACGCACTCCATTCGATCAGCCGTACCGAACCACGCGTGATCAACCAGGTCAGCAGCAGGGACAACCCAAACCAGGCCAACTGCCGTTTCCAGGCGCCAGCGACGAGCGTCGCGGGCGCATCGATCTGTCCTGCCGAGAAGACCATCGCGATGCCGAAGCTGGTGAGCAGCAGCGCGACGAGCAGGAGCGGAAAGTCGATACTCTGCCGACGCAGGACGCTCGTGAACGGCATGGAGACGGTCAGCCTCAATCGTTGGTGACAGTGGTCATCGTGAGCGTCGTCTTGAGATAGCGCTCCATGAGCTTGGTGGCCACGCGGGCTGCGGTGGAGCCGTGCAACCCCTCCTCGATGACGATCGCGAGGACGATCTTCGGATCATCCGCCGGAGCATAGCCCACGAACCAGGCAAAGTCCTTGAGGGGAGGCACCTCCGCGGTGCCCGTCTTGCCGGCAATCGTGAGCCCCTGAATACGCGCGCCCGCCGCAGTGCCCCGTGAGACCACATCGGCCAGCGCGAGTTGCATTCCCGCGAGCTGTTCCGGCGTAAGATCGAGGATCTGCTTGCGCTCCGGCGTCCGAGCGACGACCTGAGGGGTTGCTGCGCGACCGTCGGTCGCCAAGGCCGTGTAGAAGCGCGCCATGTTGAGCGGCGTCTGTGAGTTATTGGCCTGCCCAATGGACAGGCTGAGCGCCACCGAGCGATTCCACCCGCGGGCACCATACTTCCGGTCGAAGTAGTCGGTGCTCTCCGGCCACGTCGGTGTACGTTCGTTCGGCAGATCGATACCGGTCTTCTCCCCGAAGCCCAGCCTCACGCCGCCAGCCAGCAAGCGATTCAGACCGATCTTGAGCCCAAGCTGGTAGAAATACACATCGCAGGACTTCGCAATGGCTTGTGCAAGTGTCACATCGCCGTGCCCGCGCTTGTCCCAGCATTTGAACACGCGGCCGTAGTAATAGCCGCCCGTGCAGGGTTGCTCCATGCGGGTATCCATCGTGACCAGACCGAGTTGGAGTCCGATGGCCGCGGTCGCGAGTTTCCAGGTGGAGGCCGGAGGATAAGTGCCTTGGATGGCGCGATTGACCAGTGGCGTGTGCTTGTCCTTCAGCAGGCTCTGATAGAAGGCGCTCGACACGCCACCGACGAAGCGGTTGATGTCATAACTGGGCGCACTGTAGAGGGCGAGCACCCCGCCCGTGGTGGGCTCGAGCGCGACCACGGCTCCACGCAGGGAATCGGCGAAATACTCGTGCGCATACTTCTGCAAATCGAGATCGACATTGGTGCGAAGCGGCGGCGGTGTCTCCGGTTGCACATCAGGACGAACCCCCGCGTCACGCACCACCCGATTGCGGGCGTCCACTTCCACGAAGCGGCTGCCTTCGCGACCGCGCAACTGTTCTTCGTACTCGAGTTCCACGCCCGCCTTGCCGATCTGCTGGCCCGCCTTGTAGTCCTCGAAACGCTCGCGGGTAAGCTCATCCTCGGAAATCTCACCCGTATACCCCACCAGGGCCGCCATAGCTTCGCCATCGGGGTAGTAGCGTTTGGGAGCGCTCTGGATGATCAGCCCGGGGAACTCCACACGACGCTCTTCCAGCACCGACACCACCTGGAATGATGCATCGTTGAAGATGACGGCCGGACGCGTGGGGGCCCGGTGATATCGGCGCACCGCGAGCGCCTGCTGCGCGGAATCGATGGTCACCACCCGCGAGAGGGTACGCAGAGCCGATCGCAGCGAGTCCTCGGTGGGGCTGAGGATCGACACGGAGTACCCTGGAAGGTTCTCCGCGATGATCTCGCCCTTGCGATCGTAGATGGTGCCACGCGCCCCGGGCAGCGGAACCTCGCGCAGACGATTGCTCTCGGCCTGGAGCGTGTAGGCCGCGCTCTCCAGCACCTGCACGCGGAAGAAGGCCGCCGCGAGTCCGAGAACCGAGACCAGCAACAGTCCACGTGCAACGCGGGCACGACGCAGTACGGAGTTCGGGTGATAGCTCATTCACATCCCTCACCGAACACGGGACACCTGCACGACGCGACCGTCCAGCACGCTCAGAGCGACTGCGGCCGATACAACGGGCGGAACATCACCAGCAGCAGCACCGCAACTCCCGCCGTGAGCGCTGCGGACAGCGGCGACCACACCAGCAGGGTGATCACCAGAGAGATCCCGGTTGATACCCCCGTCAACAGGACCAGCGCGATGTCCAGCAACCACTTGCCGGTGAACACAAATAACCCTGTGAGTCCCACATGGTCTGCAAAGAACACCGCCTTGAGCCAGGACGCGCCATAGCCGATAAGGGTGAGCGCCAGAGCATGGGCACCAAAACTCCCCGGGGCCATGGCATCGAGTGCAAAGCCCACAAGGAAACCGATCACGGCGCCCAGGCCCGGACGCAAGCGTACGGCTGAAAACAGAACGGCGATGAGCGCGAAGTCCACGTCCACATTCGCCGGGGCCAGCGGTCGAACACCAAAGGCCGCAACAATGAGGAGCGCAAAACCGATCACGCCACGCACACGCGCCATCGCGCCCGAGCTGGACGGTGGGAGGGCCATCAGCGACGAGCCTCGTCATCGAAGCGCCGCGCAGCATCGGGAGGCGGACCGGCGGCCCGGACGCGTGCCAGGCTGTCGGCACGCTGCCTGGCGCGCAGGCTATCCGCCCGGAGACTATCGGCGCGCGTCATCACCCTGGCTGGTGGAGCGCCCGGACCCGCGCCAAGTGTGTCGGCAGCCGCAAGACTGTCGGCCAGTTCCTTCTCGAGCGCTTGACGCCGCGCCGCCAATTCGTCGAGTGCAGCCCGACGGGCCAGCGAGTCACCTGCGGCCGCCACGGCACGTGCCGCACTGTCGGCGGCCGCCACGGTGGTCCAGACACCGTTGACACCGCTCTGCGCACGGGCAGGCAGCAATACCAGGACCGGTCCGATCGCCTCCGGCAGGACGGCGGGTTTCACCAGGTAGGTGCGCGCCCACTTCTCCGGCGTGTTGATTTCGCCGATGACCGTTCCCACGGGAATGCCGCGTGGATAGGTCGCCCCGAGACCGGAACTGACGATGAGGGTACCGGAATCGAGCTTGGCACGGAATGGAACGCCGCGCATCTCGAGCAACCAGCGTTCCGCTCCGGCGCCCAGGTGCGGCTGGACAATACCGAACGCACTCTGGTCAATGCTCATCGCACTCACCCGAAAATCGGGATGCGCCCAGGTGATCGCGTAGCTTGTGGTCTGATCCACGCTCTCCACCATACCAACCAGACCATCAGCCGTGACCACCGGGAGGAAAGGCTGCACACCGGCGGCACCACCAATCGTGAGCGCAATCGTGAACTCGTCGCCAACGCGGGTGGGCAGCAACTCGGCCGGTACGAACCCATCACGCAGGCGCGCAGAAAGCCCCAGCAGCTTGCGCAGCACCGCATTCTCGTCGGCGATGGCAGCGACGCTCAGCGTGTCCGTCGCGGCTCGGCCACGGGTCCGCAGCAGCGCATCGCGCGATGTCACCGCGGCGCGTACCGACGCCGACCGACCCTCCAAGGCCACGAGCGGTGCGAGGACGGTGGTGCGCAAGACGGCTGCCGTCTGCTCTCTGGTCCCTCGCGACATCAGCATGGCGAGCGCCGCCAGCACGACACAGATCAGCACCAGAACTGTATCGAGACGCCCTTCACCGCGAACCGTGCGGGCCACGCGCTCGACCCGCGCTCAGGTAGTGAGCACGGACCAGTGCTTCTCTTCGTCGTCGAGGATTCTGCCGGTGCCACGAACGACGCAGGTGAGCGGATCCTCATCCACGTGGATCGGCAACCCCGTCTCCTGCGACAGCAGTACATCGAGACCACGAATGAGCGCGCCGCCACCCGTCATCACGATTCCCCGATCCACGATATCCGAAGCCAGTTCCGGCGGCGTGATCTCGAGTGCCCGGCGGACCGCGTCCACGATCTGCTGGATGGGTTCCTGCAGCGCTTCGCGAATCTCGCTCGAGTGCACGCGCACCGTCTTCGGGATACCCGAAACGAGATCGCGGCCCTTGACTTCCATCTCGCGTTCATCACCCACGGGGTACGCCGATCCAATCTGGATCTTGATCTGCTCCGCCGTGGGCTCTCCGATCAGCAGGTTGTAGTTCTTCCGCATGAACTGCACGATGCTGATATCGAGCTCGTCACCGCCCGTCCGAATGGAGGTGTCGCTCACAATGCCCGACAGCGCTATGACGGCAATCTCCGTCGTGCCCCCACCGATGTCGATCACCATGTTGCCGGTCGGTGACTCGACGGGGAGTCCAACGCCACTCGCAGCAGCCCTGGGTTCGGTCACCATGAAGACTTCCTTCGCACCGGCACCCAGCGCGGAATCCCGGACGGCGCGCTTCTCCACCTCGGTGATGCCTGACGGTACACACACGATGACGCGCGGCTTGACCTTGAAGACGTGCTTATCGATGACGAGCGTGAGAAAATACCGCAGCATCTTCTCCGTCACATCGAAGTCGGCGATGACCCCGTCCTTCATCGGGCGCACGGCCATGATCCCGTCTGGCGTACGCCCAAGCATGCGCTTGGCCTCGAGGCCAACGCCCTTGATCTTCTTGGTTTCGCGATCAAGTGCCACCACTGACGGTTCGTTCAGGACGATGCCCTCGCCCTTCACGTAGATCAGCGTGTTTGCGGTGCCAAGGTCCACGGCGATGGCGTTCGCCGGGAAGAACGAGTTGGACTTGCTGAAGGGCCAGAACATCCAGAGATCACGGGACGGCATCCCCCCTGCGGGGGCTGCCTCGATGAAGTACTGCACATGGGCGACAAGAGCTGTCGCGGTAAAGTACCGGAGCACGCGAAAGCGGACAAGCGATTGCGGGAACGTGACCTAGCACACGCCAGCGCAACCCGGAAAACACACACCGCAGGGCCGATCGGCGTCGACCCTGCGGTGCACCACCCCAACTCACCGCTCAGCCAACGAGGCTGGCCGGGTCGGTCAGTTCCATGCCAAAGGCATCGGCGACACCTCGATAGGTGACCCGTCCGGCAGACATGTTGAGGCCCTTGAGCAGGGCCCCGTTGTCCTGAAGCGCCTTCTTCCAGCCCTTGTTGGCCAGTTGCAACGTATACGGCAGCGTCGCATTGGTCAGCGCCAGGGTCGAGGTGCGCGGAACGGCGCCGGGCATGTTGGCGACGGCATAGTGAATGATCCCGTCCACGATGTAGGTCGGGTTCTCGTGCGTGGTGGCCTTGATCGTTTCCACGCAGCCGCCCTGGTCGACGGCCACGTCCACGATCACGGCGCCGGGCCGCATGCGGGCCAGATCTTCCCGCCGCACCAGTTTCGGCGCCTTGGCCCCGGGAATCAGCACGCCTCCGATGACCAGATCGCAGGTGCTGATCTGCTCCAGGATGTTATGCCGGTTCGAATGGATGAGCTGCACGTTGGCCGGCATCACATCCGAGAGGTATCGCAGGCGTTCGAGGGAGAGATCGAGCACCACGACCTTGGCCCCCAGACCAGCCGCCATCTTGGCCGCATTCACCCCCACGACGCCACCACCCAGGATGACGACCTTTGCCGGTGCGACCCCCGGAACTCCGCCAAGCAAGACGCCACGGCCACCAAAGAGCTTCTCGAGATACTTGGCCCCCTCCTGCACGGCCATCCGGCCCGCCACCTCGGACATGGGGGTCAGGAGTGGCAGTTCCCGCGTGGGCAGTTCCACCGTTTCGTAGGCAATGCAGGTGGCGCCGCTCGCCAGGTGCGCCTTGGTGAGCTGCTCGTCCGCCGCAAAATGGAAATAGGTGAACACGGTCAGATCAGCGCGCAGGTGCTGCCACTCGCTCGCAATCGGTTCCTTCACCTTCAACAGCAGCTCAGCGTTGCCCCACGCCGTGGTCGCATCGGGAACGATCTGCGCGCCCACCGCGCGATATGCATCATCATCGAAGCCGCTTCCGATGCCGGCTCCGGTCTCCAGAAACACCTCGTGTCCGGCCGCGGTCAGCGCTTCCGCGCCTGCGGGTACCAACGCCACACGATTCTCGTTGGTCTTTATCTCTTTCGGTACGCCGATACGCATGATCGAGAAGGCAGAAAGTAGAGTGAATGGCAGTGGCGTCCAGCGGAGCGGTCAGCGAACGGCCTGGGGGCCTAGGCTGACCAGGATGTGTCGATCGGGATCAAAGAAGTCCTGCGCCACATCCCGCACGGTCTCCGCGTCGATCGCGTCGACGAGCGCCATCAGTTCATCGACGGAACGGAACGGTTCGCCATAGAGGGCCGTCGTTGCCGCCCGGTACATCCGGGACGAAACGCCCTCCATGGAAAGTACCAGCTGGCCCCGGAGTTGTCGCCTGCCTGCCACGAGGTCCTCTTCGGGCAGTCCGTTCTCTGCGACCTCCCGCATGACATCACGAACGGCATCAAGAGCCTCTTGTGCACTTTCCGGAGCCGTGGCGAGGTAGACACCATGAGATCCCGTATCGGCGAAGGCACTGCTGAACGTTTGCACGCTGTAGGCGAGGCCGAGCTCCTCCCGGACGCGCTGGAACAGCCGCGAACTCATTCCGCCGCCCAGGAGCATATCGATCAACGCAAAGGCATAGCGCCGGGGATCGCTGTGGGCCAGCCCGGGACCGCCCAATACGAGATGCGTCTGTGCGATATCCTTGCGCATGACGTGTTCGGCATGCGGTCCTGCGGCCTCCACCGGATCGACAGCGAATGGTGACATATCACCCCGCTCCTGGGACATCCATCCGGTGTCTGCGAGCACCTCCAGCAACTGATCGTGCGACACGCGTCCCGATGCGGCAACGACGAGGCGCCCAGGATGATAGGCACGCTGATGCAGAGCCTTCAGGTGCGAAACGTCCAGCGCCTTCACCGTTTCCCGCGTCCCCAGAATGGCATAGCCATGGGGATGATCGCCCCAGACCGCTCGATTGTGCACATCAAAGATGATGTCATCCGGTGTGTCCTCGACCATACTGATTTCCTCGAGGATCACCTTGCGCTCCAACGCCAGATCCTCGTGCCGCAGCAGAGGCTCAAAGATCAGCGACCCGATGACCGAGGCCGCCTCCCCCAGATGTTCATCGAGCACGCGCGCCTGATACGACGTGTGCTCACGTTCCGTGTAGGCATCGAGCGAACCGCCCAGGGTCTCGAGCGACAGGGCGATTTCCTGGGCAGACCGGGATCGGGTGCCCTTGAAGACCATGTGCTCGAGGAGATGCGACACGCCCATCTCTTCCTGATGCTCATGCAGGGTCGCAGCGCGGACCCACGCCCCCAAAGCAACGGACCGTGCTCCCGGAACTGCTTCCGAGAGCACGGTCAGTCCATTGGGGAGGTCTGTCCGGTGCAGCTGGGGCGCGCCAGCGCCCGACGTATCAGCGCCGATCGCGACCACCGCCATTCCGTCCACCACGTCCACCGCGATCCCCGCCGGAACGCTCACCGTCCTCGCGACGGGGACGTTCGCCCTGTGGTTCGTCGGGCATTCCTTCGGGCTTCGGCAACAAGGCCTTCACGCTGAGGCGCAACCGACCACGCTCATCGCGATCGACAAGCTTCACGGTGATCCGATCACCCTTCTTCACGATGTCTTCGGGCTTCTCCACCCGTTCCCAGCGCATCTCGGACACGTGCAGCAGCGCTTCGGTACCAGGCATGATCTCGATGAACGCACCGAACGCCGTCACCGTCTTCACGGTGCCCTCGTAGGTCTCGCCCACCACCGGCTCCGCCGTGATCGCCATGACCATCTGCTTCGCCCGCTCCATGCTCTCGCCGCCAACGGCCGCGATGGTGACCGTGCCATCATCATCGACCGTGAGTTCGGCGCCAGTCTCGTCCTGAATGCCGCGGATATTCTTGCCCTTCGGGCCGATGAGTTCACCGATCTTGTCGACCGGGATCTGCACCGTCACGATGCGCGGGGCATACTTCGACAGATCGCCACGCGGTGCCGCGAGCGCCTTCTCCATCTCGCCCAGAATGTGCAGTCGGCCGTCCTTGGCCTGCGACAGCGCCTGCTCCATGATCGTGAGGTCGAGACCCTCGATCTTGATATCCATCTGAATGGACGTGATGCCGTCCTTCGTGCCGGCGACCTTGAAATCCATGTCGCCGAGATGATCTTCGGTGCCCAGGATGTCGGTCAGGATCGCGTAGCGATCGCCTTCCTTGATCAGGCCCATGGCGACGCCGGCAACCGCGGCCTTGAGCGGCACGCCCGCATCGAAGAGCGAAAGCGAACCGCCGCACACCGACGCCATCGACGAGGACCCGTTCGATTCGAGCACATCGGAGACAATCCGGATAGTGTACGGAAAGTCCGCGAAATCCGGGAGCACGCCCTGCAGGGCCCGCTCGGCGAGATTGCCGTGCCCGATCTCGCGGCGGCTGGTGCCACGCATCGGACGCACCTCACCCGTGGAGAACGGCGGGAAGTTGTAATGCAGCATGAACGACTTGGTGGTCTCGCCAGCCTCGTCGATCGTATCGAGGCGCTGCGCATCCTTGGCGGTGCCCAGCGTCGCCGCCACCAGCGCCTGCGTCTGTCCGCGCGTGAACAGCGCGGAGCCATGCGAACGCGGCAGCACGCCGGTGTCAATGGAGATCTGCCGCACCTCGGTGGGCAAGCGTCCATCCACACGACGACCGCTATCGAGCACCTGCGCGCGCAGCTCGTTGTATTCCACATCGCCCAGGATGGTCTGGATATCCTTGGCGTTGTCCGGGAACTCCGCGAGCAGGCCCTCGGCGAGCTCCCGCTTCGTCCGCTCCACCGACTCGATGCGGGTGTGCTTATCCTTCTGGTTGAGCGATTCACGGATGCGCCCCGACGCCAGATCCTTCACCCGCGTCACAATGCCTTCGGGCGTCTCCGCCTTCACCCACGCCATCTTGGGCTGCTTCACCTTGGCCAGCAGCTCGTCCTGCATCGCGATGAGCTCGCGGATCCCGTCGTGGGAAAGCCGCAGCGAGGCGAGCACGTCTTCTTCACTGACCTCAAGAGCTCCGCCTTCGACCATCACGATCGAATCCTTCGACCCGGCCACGACGAGTTCCATGTCGGAGAACTCGAGCTGCTGAAAGGTCGGGTTGAGCACCCAGTGACCCTGCACGCGTCCGACGCGAACGCCGGCGATGGGGCCCAGGAACGGGATCTTCGAGGCGTTCAGCGCGAACGAGGCCGCCACGAGGGCCAGCACGTCGGCGTCATTCTCCTGGTCGGCGGAGACGACATAGATGAAGACCTGAACTTCGTTCTTGAATCCTTCCGGGAAGAGCGGACGAATGGAGCGATCGATGATGCGCGCCGCGAGGATCTCATGATCGTGCGGGCGCCCCTCGCGCTTGATGAAGCCACCCGGGATCTTACCGGCGGCGTAGGTCTTTTCCTTGTACTCGACCGTGAGAGGGAAGAACGGGAGCGGGCTCTGATTCTCACTCACGGTGACAGCGGCGAGAACCATGGTCTCGCCAAACTGGACCACAGCGGACCCGGCGGCCTGCTTGGCCATCCGGCCGGTCTCAATGACCAGCGGGCGCCCCGCAAAGGTCCTTTCGATTCGATGCATCATCTGCTATTTCGCCTCATGAGAACGCAAATCGCGCGGGCGGCATGGTTGCCCCCGCGCGACGACGTAACGCGATCCGGTTCAGTACCGGAGTCCAAGGTCCTGCACGAGCGTGCGATACTGCTGCACGTCCGTACGCTTGAGATAGTCGAGCAGACGGCGGCGCTTGCCCACCATCTTCAGGAGACCACGGCGACCGTGGTGATCCTTTGCGTGCGTGCGGAAGTGGCCCGTCAGG
>CAZPJX010000067.1:0-16040 GCA_964586985.1 uncultured Gemmatimonas sp.
CTCGTCACCAAATGCCCGGCCACCGAATCCCACGTGGCGACCGAACTCGTCCTGGATGGGAAACATGACGCGCCCACGGAATCGTCCACGCGGTTCGCCCTCACCCTCCCAGAGCGCGAGCAGGCCTGCCTCGACCAATCGGGCATCGTCATGCCCGAGTGAGTGCAGATATCGGCGCATGGCGTGTCCATCACGGGGCGCGAACCCCAGACCGAAGCGCTCCCAGTCCGCGGCATCAAGGCCACGCTGCGTCAGATAGCGGCGCGCATCTCGTCCGGTCGTCTCATCACGCAATTGCTGCTGAAACCACTCGGCCGCTGCCGCCAAGGCCTCATGGTTGGGCGCATTGGGATCCTGCTCCACGGCACGTCGTGGCACATCAACGACCTCGATACCCACCTTCTCTCCGACGTACTTCACCGCAGCCGGCCAATCCAACCCCAGCCGCTTGCGCACGAACGTGAAGACGTCACCGCTTTCATGGCACACGAAGCAGTGAAAACTGCCGTGGGATGGCGATACGGAAAAATTGGGATTCTTGCCCTGATGAAACGGACAGGGGCCCCGCCAGGTGCCCCCAGAGCGCCGCAGTGGGACGAACTCGCTCACGATCTCCACGATGTCCGCCGCCGAGCGCACTTGTTCGACGACCTCGTCGGAAATCATGGAATCAGGTGACGCTGGACGAGCACTGCGGTGAGCATCCTGTGAATCAATGTCAATCAGGCCAACTCGGCCACCGTGACACCCGCCCCGCCTTCGTTCCAGGCACCCAGCCGGAATCCGGTCACCCGCGTGTCCTTCTTGAGCATTTCTGCCACCCGTGCCCTGAGGGCACCGGTTCCCTTGCCATGGATGATGCGCAGCTCCCGCAGATCGTTCCGAACGGCCGCATCAAGCGCCTGCAGCACCTGATCATCCACCTCATCCGCACGCAGCCCCCGCAGGTCTACCTCGCGAACGGGCTCGACCTCCGGAATGTCGCCCATCAACGCCACACGCAGAGCGGGTGCGGCGGAAGCCCGTGTCAACACCGCCACCGGAACCGTCATCGTGAGTGAGCCCACCAGCACCCGCGCCTCTACACCGCGCAGCGAGACAATGCGTCCCGGCTTGCCACCGAGCGTGGCAACGGTCACATGGTCGCCCTCGGCCAGCGGCGCGGTACCGGTACCACGGGCCGTATGGGTCTGAGGCTGGCCCCCTTCACGGCCAGCAGCACGGTTCGGGCCCCGGTTCGGGTGTCGACCGGCACCGCTCGAGGCATTGGCGGTAAGCTCCGCCGCGCTTCGCCTTTCGCTGGCCCGAACCCGGTCCCGCTCGCCCCGACGCTCCACTTCTCCAGCAGCCGCGCTCTGGGATGCCGCGGCCTCTTCGATGGAACGCCTGGCAGCACGCGCTGCCTCGTCGAAGGCGTCCCGATCGGCAGCCGCCTGTTGTCGCAGGCCGGCGATGGCTTGCTCCACCTGCCCACGCGCTTCGAGCAGAAAGCGCCTCGCGTCCTGCCGCGCCTGACGCTCCGACTCGCGCTCGCGCTCACGCACCTTGAGTTCGCGATCGCTCACAGTCGCCAGACGGGCGCGCAACTTCTCCTGCTCCATCTGCATTACGCGTTCCCGATCGGCCAGCAGAGCCTCACGCGCTTCCACATCGGCCAACAGCACCGCCATGTCCCGCTCACCGTGGGGGAGTCGCTCCTCTGCCCGCGCCAGGACCGCCTCGTCGATATTGAGGCGACGCGCGATGCTGAGACCATAGCTGCGCCCAGGAACACCCTTGAGCAGGCGGTAGGTCGGCGCGAGTTGCACGGCATCGAACTGCAATGAGGCATTCACGACGCCGGACACGTCGGTGGCCAGCAACTTGAGCTGCCCCAAATGAGTCGTCGCCAACGTGAGCGTGCCGCGGCTGGTCAGCGCTTCGAGCATGGCCCCACCGAGCGCCGCTCCCTCTGCCGGATCGGTGCCAGATCCAAGCTCATCGATGAGCACCAACGACGAAGGTGTGGCAGACCGCAGAATCTCGCCGAGATTCTTGAGATGCGCGCTGAAGGTGGAGAGACTGGCCTCGATACTCTGTTCGTCGCCGACATCGGCAAACACATCATCGAAGACCGCCAACTGACTGGTCTCGCCGAGCGGGGCGGGCACGCCAGCCTGCGCCATCATGCTGAGCAGGCCAACCGCCTTGAGCAGGACGGTCTTGCCACCCGTGTTGGGACCAGACACGAGCAGGGTCCGCTCGTTGGCATGCAAGGTCAAATCGAATGGAACGACCGCCGTGCCGTGGGCGAGGAGGAGGGGGTGGCGTCCGTCGACGATTCGGATTCCATCGACCGGCGCACCAAAGGTCACCGCACTGCACTGCGCGTCTATCGCATACCGTGCCCGAGCATAGAGCGCATCGAGCGCCACCAGGGCGTGGTACGCACCGCTGATCACCTCGTGATAGGGGCGGATCTCATCAGTCAGCGCACGCAGCACGCGCTCCACCTCGCGCTGCTCTTCGATCTCGAGTTCGCGAACCCGATTGCCGAATTCCACGGCTGCCGGCGGCTCCACGAAAATGGTGGCTCCGGTTCCGGAGCTATCGTGCACGATACCGCCCACGTATCCACGGGCTTCTCGACGCATGGGAATGACCCAGCGTCCGTTGCGCATGGTCACCGACAGATCGCTGACCTGGTGATGCGCCTCGAGACGACCCATTTCCCGTTCGAGAAGCCGGACCAACTGGCCTTCGGTCTCACGAAGTTCGCGCCGTACCTTGCGCAGGGTTGGCGAGGCATCGTCACGTACCGTTCCGTCGTCGCTGATCGCCCGGCCGATCGCCTGCTCACGCGGCTCGAGATCAATCAGAGCATCCGCATAGCGCTGCAGGAATGCCAGCGTGATGGCAGGGCGACGAGGATCACGCAGCGCGGCGCGCATCCGCCGCGAGGAGCGCAGCAGGGTCGCGCCCTGCAGCAATTCGAGCGCGGTCCAGGTGTGCCCTTCGATCCGCAGGCGTCTGAGCGCCTCGGCCATCTCAGGGATGGGCTCACTGGGCCAACCCAGGTCGGACAGGACCAACGAACGCACCGCATGCACGCGGCCATGCTCAGCTTCGATCCACTCGTGATCGGTCCGCGGCGTAAGCGCGCGTACGGCGGCGGCACCAGGAGCGGAGGACGCGCGTCCCGCCACGTGGGCCAGCAGGCGGGGAAACTCGAGGATACCGAGGGCGTGCGCGTTCATGAGGATGTGCTGCGGAATCTACGGACCGGCAGAAGGGCCGATGGCCTCTGGAACAAGGGGCGTCATGATGGCGCCAATGCCCCGACGCTCACCCTCGCCGATACACGCGACGGGTAGCTATGGTGTCGCCGGCGACCTATCGACCGGCGAGTTCCTCGCGCGCGATGGCATTGATGACCCCACCATCGACTCGGCCCTTGAAGACCGGCATGACGCGTCCCATGACGGCACCGACGTTGCTGGCTCCGGCCGCGATGGCCGCAACGACGGCCGCCCGAATTTCTGCTGGGTCGACCTGAGGCGGCAGATAGGTTTCCAGCATTTCCGCCTCGCGCTGCTCCTTCTCGAGCAGATCGCGCCGATCTGCCTTGGCATACAACTCGGCAGACTCCCGGCGCTTCTTGATCGCCTTGCGGATGACATCGACCGTTTCGTCGTTGGTGATGGGCCGTGACAGTTCAAGCTCACGATTCTTCACCTCGGCGATGACCATGCCGAGCAGGAGCACCCGCTCCTTGGCCTGCTCGCGCCGCGCGGCGGCCTGATCTCCCTGCAAGCGCGCCAGCAGCGAAGCGCCGCTGGCGTCCACAGGACTGGTCACCCGTGACGGGTACGGCGGTTCTTGCGAACGGCGGCGTTCATCTTGCGCTTACGACGCTCCGACGGCTTCTCGTAATGGCGATGCTTGCGCAGATCGGACAGAATGCCAGCCTTCTCGCACTTCTTCTTGAAGCGCTTGAGTGCCCGCTCGAAATTCTCGTCCTCGTGGATGATGACTTCGGACAAACTGGACCTCGGGAATGGCCTTCAGAGTGTGAAGGAACAGTCGCAGGCAGCCAAGCAGTGCCGATATTGCGGTCGGCTTGACGGCCTGCGGAAGAAAAAAGTGGAATAGCCCTGTATGCTAGGGCTTTGGAGGTCTTTGGTCAACCCGGGGGCCAATGGAGCTGGCGGCCGCCAAGCACATGGAAATGCAGGTGTTGGACCGTCTGTCCCCCATCCTGCCCAATGTTCGTGACCACCCGGTATCCACCCTCCCCCAGTCCTTCGGCCTCTGCAACCTCGGCCGCCAGCGCCAGAGTTCCTCCCACCTCACAGGGATTGTCCGCCGTTGCCAGCGAATCCACATGCCGGAGCGGGATTACGAGGATATGGGACGGGGCCTGCGGGTTGAGATCCCGGAATGCCATGGCCTGGTGATTCCGTGCCACCACTTTCGCGGGAATCGTGCCGGCCGCAATTCTGCAGAAAATGCAGCTGTCATCCGATGTCGATTCAGTCATCGGTACCCGTTACTCCTCGCCCCAGGGCGGTACGGACGATCGCCAACGCCGCGATCGCCGCCGTTTCAAATCGCAGAATCGTCGGCCCCAATGACCGGCGACCAAAACCCGCCTGCTCCAGCTGTGCCACCTCATCTGCCTCGAGGCCTCCTTCGGGCCCTACGGCCAGCACCACCGGAGCGCGCACGCCACGTCTCCCGATTTCCGTACCGGCTCCAATCAACGGCGCACCCGTCGGATCGAGCACGATGCGGTCTCCAGCCGGTGCGGCGAGCGCCGCCCGCTCCAGGTTCGCCTCAGGAAACATCTGCGGAAGCCAGGCGCCCTCCGACTGTGCCAGGGCTCCCTCCATGCGAGCACGCACCTTGGCCTGGAAACTCATGCCCTCGCCACGCGGCGACACGCTCCGGGAACGGCGCCACAGCACCGGTCTCCAGCTCGTCGTCCCAAGCTCGGCCGCCTTCTCGGCCAACCACAGCATCCGGTCGCGATCCGCCACGGGCACCAGCAGATGTACCGCGGGCAGTGGCTCCATCCACAAGGCCTTCGTGACCTCGACCTGCGCGTGACTCTTGGCCAACCGGACCAACTGCCCCTCCCCCACACGCCCCTGGCCATCGCGAATGCCCACCAAGGCTCCGACATCCAGGCGTAACACCCGCATATGTCGAGCGGCGCCCTCGTCGAGAGAGATCGTCGCGCCGACCTCGATCGCACCTGCGGCAGCATCGGCCGCCACAAACTGCGGTCGCCCGGCGCCTATGCCCTCGCGATCGACACTGACCACCAGATGTCCTCCGCGTCTTCCTCGAGAACGGTCCATCCGTGCGCGTGCAGAACACCCACCATGGTCTCACGCTCCTCACGGAGGATACCGCTCAGAATCGCCACACCGTCCTCGGCGAGCACCATGCCGATCACCGGCAACAGCTCGGTGAGCACCGAAGAGATGATGTTGGCGAGAATCACCTGAACCGGTGCCACCAACGGCAGGAGTGCTCCGGCATCCCCTTCGATCACATGCACCCGATCGGCGACACCGTTACGTCGCACATTGGCCTCGGCATCGGGGATGGCATCGGCGTCAAGTTCGATCGCATACACCCGCGCGGCGCCGAGCTTGGCCGCTGCGATCGCGAGCACAGCGCTCCCCGCACCAAGATCCGCAACGATATCTCCGGCTCGCAGGCGCTTCGGCAGGAGCCGCACCACACCACGCGTTGTCGCGTGCTCGCCCGTACCGAACGCCATGCCAGGTTCGATGACGATGGTACGTGAAGGATCCCGGCCTTCCGCCAACCATGGTGGCGTCACGGTCAGGCTCCCCAACTCGTGGGCGCCGATACGACCCTTCCAGGCCTCACTCCAGTCCACATCAGGCACGGTGGAGGTCTCGATGACCACAAATTCGTCTGCCTCCGTGAGCGCCCGATGCACGGATTCGAGGTCGGTGGCCGGTGGGAAATGCGTCACCAGTGCCGACAGATCCTCGTGCACGCCTTGCGCGCCCACCGCAAACAGCGCGGCCAGACAGGCTGCACGCGCCTCCGGCACACCAGGCGCCGGGGTCACCCGCACACTGACCCACCGCCCGTCCTGCATATCAGGCTGCGACATCGCCGCCTCAGGCACCCAGCGCTTCCTTCATCTTCGACCAGAAACCTTTCTCGCGACGCGGCGGTGCCTGCCCCTGCAAGGCCGCAAGACGTTCGATCGTCGACTTCTCCTCATCGTCGACCGATTGCGGCGTCCAGAGCTGCACCTTCACATGCAGATCACCAGTCCCGGAGGCATTCACCCTCGGCAACCCACGACCACGCAGGTGGAACACCGTGCCGCTCTGTGTTCCCTGCGGCACGCGCAGAGACAGTTCCCCGGTCACGCCGGCCACACGGATATCCGCGCCGAACACGAGTTGCGGATAGGTGACAAGCGCTTCGCAGAAGAGGTCCTCACCGTCGCGATCGAAACGATCGTCATCCTCCACCTCAAACACCGCGAGCACGTCACCGCGTCCACCCCCACGCGGCCCAACGTTGCCCACGCCGCGCAGTGTCATGTACTGTCCCGTGGCGACGCCAGCCGGCACCTGGATCTTGAGCGTCCGCTCCGCACGGACCCGTCCCTCCCCTCGACACTTCTTGCACGGGGAAGCCACGACCACCCCCTCCCCTGCGCAGGTTGGACAGGGCGCCACCGATACGAACTGCCCAAAGAACGACCGCTGGGCGCGACGCACCTCACCTGCTCCTCCGCAGGTCCCGCAACTCTGTGGTGTCGTGCCCGGTTCGGCGCCGGACCCTTCGCACTTGTCGCAGGCCTCGAGCACTTTCATGTTCACCGTCTTCTCGATGCCGGTCGCGACCTCAGTCAGTGTCAGCGTCAGAGGCAGCTTGATATCGGTGCCACTCCGGGGCCCCGACCGCCGACCGCCACCAGCAGCGCCTCCGAAGAGATCACCGAAGCCTCCGAAATCGCGCATGAAGATGTTGAGGGCTTCGGAAAGATCGACGTGCTCGTAGGCCGCCTGACCACCACCCCGCAACCCTGCCTCACCGTACCGATCATAGGCCCCACGTTTCTGCGGGTCCCGCAGCACGTCGTACGCCTCGGTGATCTCCTTGAACTTCTCCTCGGCGTCGCGGGCTCCCCCGTTCCGATCAGGGTGCCACTGCATCGCCAGACGGCGATACGCCTTCTTGATATCGTCGTCGGAGGCATCGCGCGATACTCCCAGTACCGCGTAATAGTCAGCCATGTGCGCCCGCCATATGCAGATTCCCGGTAAAGCCAGATAGGCACGGGACGCCTGGAGCACGCGCTCGGGGGCCCCAGCCGGAGCCACGAACACGCGACCGCCCAACCCCGCGCATGCTGTAACAGCCCTGAAATATCGACGATTCCCCACCCGGAAAGGAGTGGGGGCCAGGGCTCAGCACAGCAGATCAGAAACCAGTCGGGAGGTGTGCTCCACCAGGGAGATCACTTTCTCGTAGGGCATGCGGGTAGGACCGATCACGCCGATCACACCGCTCAGCGAGCCGACGTGATACCCCGCCGTCACCACCGTGAAGGGCTCGAGTTTCGGGTCGCCGTGCTCGTTGCCAATGGTGATGGAAAGCCCGGGCCCACCTGGCCGCTGCTCCAGCAGCGTGGCCAGGCGCTGACGTGTTTCGGTGAGTTCGAAAAGCTGCCGCATCCGTTCGCCCGTGGCGAACTCCGGTTGATCGGCCAGCAGTGAGGCCTGTCCGATGACGACGTTTTCGAGTGGCTCCGCCACCCGTCCGAACACCTGATCGCCCTCCTGCAGGAAGATGTTCAGCAGCTCCGCGGTTTCCGGCGTCGCCTGCACATCGCGCAGACGCATGGCCAGCGATGTACGCACCTCATCAAGCGTGAGGCCGGCCAAGCGTTCGTTGAGGACGATGGTGACGCCAATCAACGCCTCGTCGGCGATGACTCCCGGGACTTCCACAAAGATTGTGCGAACGGCACCGCCCGACAGACTGAGGACCATGAGCAGCCTATCCGACGAGACCCGAACCAATTCCACCTGCCGTAAGGCGGCACGCTCGAGGCGCGGCCCAAGGGCCACACCAAGTTCCTGGGTCAGGATGCCCAGGGATTGCGCGGCACGGCGCAGTATGGCCTCGATGGCCGACCCGCCGGCTACAATCTCTGCATGCAGTTGGCGCTGCTCATCTCCCGAGAGCGGATCTCGCCGTATCAGGGAATCGACATAGGTGCGATACGCCTTGTCGGTGGGAATGCGTCCGGCGGAGGTATGCGGATGGAAAAGGAATCCCTTGTCCTCGAGATCGCTCATCGTGTTCCGGATGGTCGCCGGCGATATCCCGAGCCCATGCTGGCGCGAGAGCGTCCGAGAGCCGGCAGGCTCCGCCGTCGCCACGTAGCTCTGAATGACCGCTTCGAGCACGCGTCGCTCGCGCTCCGAGAGTTCCGATCCATGCGCCATATCGGAGAAGCCTACGAACCGCTTCGAAACGCTGTCAAGTCGGCGGCCAGGGCATCGAGACGCAACCACCCGAGCGGCGTACAGGCAAGGCGGCTGCCACCCGATCCGCCTGACGACGTGGCACCCACCTCAGGAGAAACGACCACCCATCCCTCCTCGACCCAGCGTGTCACATGTGCTGCCTCCCGTCCATCGATCACCAATCCGTCGACGGTGCGTAGACCGAGGTACACCGCTTCCGCCACGCGGTTCGCTTTCGACAATCGCTCTTCACCGCAACGGGGGTCATGCCCGGCCTTCACCTGACGCAGCCACGAAACCCATGCCTCTGTATTCCACCGCCTGCTCTCCCCATCAAATCCATGCGCTGACGGTCCCACGCCAAGGTATGGCACGCCCTGCCAATAGGCACTGTTATGACGGGCGCGGCGTCCGACGCGCGCATAGTTCGACACCTCGTAGTGTTCATACCCTGCCGCCGTGAGACGTGCATGGGCTTCGAGAAACTCCCGCTCGTAACGCGCCTCGTCAGCCTCGACCACCTGGCCGCGTGCGCGCCATCGCCCCAGTGGTGTCTGCGGTTCGACGGTAAGGCCATACAGGGAGATGTGGTCCGCTTCCAGGGCGATAGCCTGCTCGAGATCCTGCGTCCACGATCGGGACACGGCATCGGGTGTGGCAAAAATGAGATCGATGGAGAAGGCGCCGATACCGCCGTCGCGCACCTTGGCCACCGATTCGATGGCCGCATCCGCGTCGTGCACCCGATGCATCCAGCGCAGCACCTCGTCGTGAAAACTCTGGATGCCGATACTCAGACGGTTCACGCCCGCAGCACGCCAGCGTCTCACGCTTGCCAGGGAGATGTCCTCGGGGTTTGCCTCGAGGGTGACCTCGGCACGATCATCCCAGACGAATCGCTCCCGAAATACGTCGAGCAGCGCATCCACCCCGTCGACACCAAGCCGCGAGGGCGTACCGCCGCCGAAATAAAGCGTGTTCAGTGCGTCGGGCACTGTGGCGTTGGCCACTCCCAACTGCAGCGCGAGTTCGGCACGCACGCCGTCGGCGAAGGCTCGCCACGGAACATCCCGCCGCACTGCGATCGCGAAGTCGCAGTAGCTGCACCGACGGGCACAGAACGGCACATGGACATACACATGCCGGTACGGATCCGAGAGGGACGCGGCGGTCATCAGGAGCGCCGCGCAGATGCTGGAGCAGAACGCTGGTGCACGGAGGGGCGATTATTCAGCACGCCGAGACCGTGGGACAGACCCGCCCAGCGGCGTCGAACACGACCAGCCCGTCGATTTCGAGCAGGGCCAGCACTGCCGTCACTTCCCGGAGAGTCAGGGCGGTGGCCCGCGCAATGTCCGGTGCCGTACGCGCTCCCTGCTGCACCGCTTCCCAACACTGGGCCGACACGCCATCGAGGGCCGGTCCATGAGCCGGACCGGGGGCCATCTCCAGAAGCGCCAGGACATCGTCGGGCGACAGGATCGGTTCCGCGTGGTCCTTGAGGAGGCGATTACTCCCGCGGGCACTTGGCACATCGATGGCGTTGGGTACGCAGGCCACGGTTCGCCCGAGTTCTAGCGCACGATCGGCCGTGATGAGCGCGCCACTACCCTCGCCGGCTTCCACCACGACCGTGACATCGGCCAGCGCCGCGATCAGCCGGTTCCGACGCGGAAAGGCGCCCGCCGAGCCTGGGTCACCTGGCATCTGTTCGGTAATGAGGAGCCCATCCTGCGCGATGCGTTCCTGGAGGCCGCGATGCCCCCGCGGGTAGACGAGGTCTATGCCGGTGCCCAACACCGCCACCGTGCGCCCACCATGCCTGAGGGTGGCCTCGTGTGCCGCCGCATCGATCCCGCGGGCGAGGCCGCTGATAACAGCGATCCCTGCACGGGCACACGCCGTAGCAATGGCCGCCGCAACCCGCAGGCCGTACCCACTGGCATTGCGGGTCCCCCCGATGGCAACGGCCGGCGGCATGGCACTCTCCAAGGTGCCACGCGCAAAAACCACGGCAGGCGCATCGGGCAGCTCCCGGAGTCGATCCGGGTAGTCGTCATCCTGCACGGAAACCGCGGACGCGCCGGAGCGCTGCGCATCGGCCACCTGCTGCGCAGCCGAGCCCAGCGCCTTCGCCTCCGTATTGCCGCCGGCAGCGGCGACGATGAAATCCAGGGCTGCGACCGCTGAGCGATGCTCCTCGATCAACCGACGGATTTTCACGTCCCCAAGCCCGGGAAGGGCCTGGAGCGCGAGACAGGCCCGTGCCTCAGGGGAGCAACTGCGCATCGCGAGCGGGTTGTTCGGCCGCTGCCCGCATCGCCAGCAGTTGCCGCCACCAGGCATCGAGCACCTCATCGAGCCCCATGCGCCCAGCGGCACTGATGGCATACATGCCGAACGCCCCGGGCGCATCGATTTCGGGGACATAGTGCTCGCCCAGGAGATCGAGTTTGGAGAACAGGACACAGTACGGCTTCGCCGCCAGCTCCGGGGAGTACGCCGCGATTTCGTGGCGCAACTGATCCAGTTCGGCTTGCCAGTCCAGCGCATCGATGGGAATGAGGAACGCCAGGAGTCGGGTGCGTTCAATGTGTCTCAGGAACTGGAGCCCAAGCCCCCTACCCTCGTGCGCACCTTCGATGATGCCCGGTATATCGGCCACCACGAACGAGCGATGATCGCTCAGCGGGACCACACCCAGATTGGGCGAGAGCGTGGTGAACGGATAATCGGCGATCTTGGGCCGGGCCGCCGAGACCACCGAAAGCAGGGTACTCTTTCCGGCATTGGGCTGTCCCACGAGTCCGACATCCGCAATGAGCTTGAGCTCGAGTTCGAGCGTGCGCATCTCGCCCTCTTCACCCGGTTGCCATTCCCGTGGCGACTGGTGTGTGGCCGTCACGAAGAAGGCATTGCCTTTGCCACCTCGGCCACCCTTCGCGACGACGATCGTGTCACCGTGCTCGAGCACCTCGCCGAGGAGTTCCTGGGTGTGCGCATCGCGAACAACCGTGCCCGGAGGGACGGGCAGCGTCACGTCGGCACCCGACCGCCCTGTGCGATTGGAGCCTTCGCCGTGCTGTCCTCGCTCAGCCGTCCAGGCATCCCGATAGGTGTAGTCGAGCAATGTCGTAAGGTTGCGATCCGCCCGGACAAGGACATCGCCACCACGGCCTCCATCGCCTCCATCGGGCCCACCCAGGGGGACGTACTTCTCTCGGCGGAACGAGGTCTGCCCCGACCCCCCGGTGCCTGCTTCAACCTTCACGAGTACACGATCTACGAACATGGAAGACTCAGCGGAATTGAAATCCATCCGGCAACAGAGTGCTCCCGGATCCCTGCGATGGCGTAGGCCTCCTACTTGCCCTGAACCCGCGCCCAGAGCCCCTGATACCGACGGATGTCATCATCAGCGAGCACCGGTGACAGCACCTCGAGGGCCGCAGTGACCACCTCCGACGCCGCCCCAGCATGCAAGGCACCGTGCAAATGCGAATGCAGCTGTCGATCCTGTCGCGCCATGGCGCATGCCGCCACGATGCACAGCTCCCGACGTGCCAGATCGAGTGGCGCACGCGACAATACCTTCCCGTACCCTTCCTCGATCATCCACTGATCGAGCGCCGGGTGCAAATCCCGGATATTGACCCGCAGCCGCTCATAAAACCGGCCATAGACGGTCGCACAGGTGGCCTCTCCCCGTGCCAGGCGATCGGCCTGACCATCGATGGCATATCCATCGGGCGAAGGAGCCACTCGACCAGACAGACGCCGCCATTCACGTGCGCCGTTGAGCGCCCGCGGAAAGCCGGCAAAAAGGTAGGTCTGGAGAATGACCTCTTCCACCCATGTCGATCGAATCTGCTCCACCGCCTGCACGAGTGCTCTTCGGACCTCGGCCTCGCTCCCTCCGGCCAGCATGGCCGCGAGCCGGACAAGCGCCGCCGTCTCGTCATCGAGCGTGGTCAACGTAACCATGGCATGCTGCATCACTGTCATTGAATCGTTGCTGGCGGGATGAATCCTACGCGACGGCAATGACCCCAACCTGCTCACCGCGTGTGTTTCGGATGGGGCGCCGCAGGAAGTCCGTCAGCGCATCGGGCAGCGGCCGGGGCAGCGCACCGTAGGCATCGAGCAGCGCCAACACCGCCGGGAACTGCGCGCGTGGACTTCCATCCTCCACTTTGACGGCGAACCCGATTCCCTGATCGACGATCGCAAAGGTATGCACGCCCTCCGCCCCGATCTTGCAGAGCACCCGTCCCCCGCAGGCTTCCATCACCAGCGTATCGAATCGGTCTGTGCCCCCCACCAGGAATGGTTGCCCCGTCATGGCATCCACGATCCGCCGACTCGCGGCATCTCCTTCGCAGGCAGCCCGGGAAAGTCGCGCATAGGACAACGCCATGTGCGCCAGCGGTAGCGCGAAGACCGAGACCCCACAGCCATCGATACCGTCGCCGAGTTGCGAGACGTCGATTCCCGTCCACTCCGCAACCGCGCGGCGACAATCCTGCTGCACAGGGTGCGTGGCCTGCTCGTATCCCGCCGAAGCCACCTGCAGCTGACGCGCCCGGGCCAGCATGGCCGAATGCTTCCCGGAGCAATTGTTGTGCAGGCGCGACGGACGTTGTCCCGCCTCCCGCAGCAGTCTGGCGCCGCGAACCGCGAGTGGTTCATGCGGACCGCAGGCGAGATCACCTTCCTCAAGGCCGAGCGCCTGTAGCATGCGTGAAGCAACCGCGACATGCTCCGGCTCACCGCCATGGGACGCGCAGGCCAGGGCGAGCTCATCGACTCCCCACTCCAGGGCCTCCAGGCCACCACTGCGCACGAATGGCATCACCTGAAACGGCTTTGCGCAGGAGCGCCACCACACGACCAGGCTCGGATCACGCACGGCCTCGAGCAATTCACCGTCCGCGTTCACGACCGCGGCATGCACGCGGTGGGTGGACTCCACGAGATCACCGCGGCTGACCACCACGTCGAGTGGCTGCGGGGGCTCGAGCGTCGACATGGGACGGGTAGACGATGCGAGCGGGGCGCGAGGCGGGAGACGTCGCAACCCAGGGGAGGTGCCGGTCTGGTTCCTCACGTTCCGCAGCGCGCGCGTGAGCGTGTCCGAAGCTGGTGTCGAGGTTAGAAGGTCAGGAATCCACACCTGTCAAAGGTAAACCCCTGCCCTACCCTCAGCGCCTGGCCGCGAGCAGCGCACCCCCAAGCACCAGCACCCCGCCGGTGATGGTCGCCGGACCCGGCAACTCCGCGATGCCCGGCAGCAGTGCCGCGAGGAGTGTGGCGCCCACCGGCTCACCCAGCACCGTGAGATTGACAACGAATGCCGGAAGGTGCGCCAATGCCCAGTTCATTCCGGTGTGCCCCAGCAGCATGGGGCCAAGTGCCAAGCCCGCGAAGATGCCAAGTTCCCGCAGCGGCTGTGGCGCCAGAGGCGTCGCGGTCACGACGCACAGGAACAGGCACGCAACAAAGGCCCCGCCATAGACCAGCCCTACGTATGGCCAGAGGGCAAGATGCTGCCGCAGGCGCCGACCGATGAGGTAGTACCCTGCGGCGGTGACAGCACCAAGCAGGGCAAGTCCGTCCCCCAGCAGGGCTCGAGCCCCAGTCGTACCAGCCCCCAGGAAGGCAGCGCCCATGGCCGCTGGCCCCCCCGGTAGATCAGCCAGGCCCACGATCAATGCGCCAATCATCGCCACAATGATCCACCACCATTGGCGCCGGCTGGGCCGCTCCTGCAGCCACAGGCCGGAGATCGTCGCAATGATGACAGGCTGCAGATTCACGAGAACCACCGACGCGGCCACACTGGTGTAGCGGAGCGAGGCGTTCCAGGTCCAGAAATGCAGGGCGAGCAGGACCCCCGCACCCATGGCCAGCATCAGATCACCGGGTGAGAGTGCGCGCCACTGCCGCCAGGTGCCGCCAGCGAGCAGCGCGATGGCGACGATGATCAGTGAGAAGCCCAGTCGCCAGGTGGCGATCGCGAGGGGTTCCGCCGACGACAGACGGATGAGCGGTGCGGCGAATGAAATGCCGATCAGCGATGCGGCCAGCACCAGCATCGGCGAATGGCGCCGTCGCGGTGTCGGAGTGGAGGGAGCCCTCATGTCCCGAAAGTAATCCCGCGCTCGTCACGGGGCGTGTAGCTTCCTCGCATGCCCTCCAGCCCGTCTCCCAGCAAGTCCTCCGGCATGGACCCCAGCACGTCCCCGGGCCGAACCCCGATGATCGCGCGCGACCGCCTGGCCGCGCTCCTTGCAATGGCCGGGCAGCAGCACGTGCTGATCATCGGCGATGCGATGCTCGATGTCTATCTGCGAGGAGACGTCGATCGTATTTCGCCGGAGGCACCCGTGCCCGTGGTGCGGGTGCGCGATCGGAAGCTGGCCCTCGGGGGAGCCGCCAACGTCGCCCAGAACGTGGTGGCGCTCGGTGCGGGCTGCGACCTGGTCGCGGTCGTGGGCGATGATGAGGCAGGCGCCACGCTGCGCGAGCGGCTCAGTGACGGCACGATGCACGCCCGGTCCCTCGTCACGGTGACCCGCCCCACGACGACGAAAACCCGTGTCATGGCCCGCTCCCAGCAGTTGGTGCGTTTCGATGAAGAAGACGACTCCGATCTGTCAGCGAACGACGTCACCCGGGTACTGGAAGCCATCGAACGAGCCCTGCCAGACGCCACGGCGTTGGTGTTCGAGGATTACAACAAGGGTGTGCTGGTTCCGGCCGTCATCGAAGGCGCCGTTGCGATGGCCCGCGCGCGCGGGTTGCCCATCGTGGTCGATCCGAAGTTCCGGAACTTCTTCACCTACCGCGGCGCAACGATCTTCAAGCCGAATCGCCGGGAGCTCGAGAGCGCGCTGGGCGCCGCCGTCGACCTGGATCATCCCAGTGCGTTGCCGCAGACATTCGCCAGGCTGGGGGTAGAGCATCTCCTGCTCACACTGGGAGAGCGTGGCATGGCGCTCATTTCCGCAGACGGTGTGGTACACCGTGTCCCGACGACCGCGCGAGAGGTCTACGACGTCGTGGGGGCCGGCGACACCGTCACGGCGTATCTCGCCACCATGCTGGCCGCCGGTGCAAGCGTGCTCGAAGCCGCCATCATCGCAAACCATGCGGCGGGTGTGGAAGTCGGAAAGCTCGGTGCCGCCACGGTGTCGGCCGAAGAAGTCCTGCACGCTTACGACGAACATTACGGGATTGTGGTCCGGTAGCATCTATCACCACTCCCGAGGCGGCTCGGCGTCGTGCATCTTCCGGGAGGTGCAAGGGTGAAGAGTGCCCGGCGCATCAGGTGTTCGGTCCGGTAGCTTAGTCGGTCAAAGCGCTCGACTCATAATCGAAGGATCGTGGGTTCAAGTCCCACCCGGACCATATCCCCGACCACCGGGTCGGGAGCATGCTGCATTTTGCCGGCAGGGCTTCCCCCAGTCTGCTCGCTCCGTTACGTTCTTGATCCGTTGAAGAAGTGTTTCGACACCGCTTCCA
>CAZPJX010000068.1:0-7075 GCA_964586985.1 uncultured Gemmatimonas sp.
CCACCATGTCTTCCGCCTCCTCGCGAACTGCGGCATCGGGATGCCGATGTTCGAGGTCGATGCGAATGCCCACCTCGTAGGCCAGTGAGCGCATCCCCTCGTTGAAGGCCTTGATGCGCAGCAATCCCTTGCGGACATCAGGATGCACCAGAATGGGGTCGGCCACCCCGGCGGGATTCTTCGGTCCGGTGAGCGCCCGGCCCTGCAGCCGCTCCTTCGCGTAGGCGAGCGCGTTCTGGTAGGCCACCTCCGAGAGGCCAAGTCCCTGGAGCCCCACCGCGAGACGCGCACCGTTCATCATGACAAACATCGCGGGCATGCCTTTGTGCGGCTCACCCACCATCCACCCCGTGGCATTGTCGAAATCGAGCACACAGGTGGCCGAGGCCCTGATGCCCATCTTGTGCTCCACACTACCGCAGGTGACGCCGTTGCGCGCCCCGATGCCGCCATCGGCGGTGGGAATGAACTTGGGCACGAGAAAGAGCGAAATGCCGCGCGTCCCGCTGGGGGCATCGGGGAGCTTCGCCAGCACCAGATGCACGATGTTCTCGGTGAGATCGTGTTCGCCGGCGGAGATGAAGATCTTCTGCCCGGTGATGCGATAGGTGCCATCGTCGCCCGGTATCGCCCTGGTGCTGAGAATGCCCAGGTCAGTGCCCGCGTGGGCCTCGGTGAGGCACATGGTTCCGCCCCAGGAGCCATCGATGAGCTTCGGGAGAAAGCGCTGCTTGAGCTCCTCCGAGCCGTGACTCAGGAGCGCACTGACCGCACCATGCGAGAGACCGGGATACATGCTGAAGGAGAGGTTGGCGGAACACAGCATCTCCTCCATCACGAAGCGCACCATCTCGGGAAGACCCTGCCCGCCGTAGCCGGCATCAGCCGACACGGCGGTCCAGCCATCGGCGGCATATCGGGCATACGCTTCCCGGAATCCAGCGGGTGTGCGCACGGCACCGTGTTCGAAATGCACGCCTTCGGCGTCGCCGCTCTGATTGAGCGGGAACAGCACGTCCTCGCAGAACGCCGCCCCGCCGGCCAGCACCTCGTCAATCATCTCCGGCGTGGCGTCCGCATACCCGGGGATCTGCGAAAGCCGTCCGATGTCGTGGACGTCGTGCAGCAGAAAGCGGATCTCGTCGAGCGGGGCCTTGTATGCGGGCATGAGCGATCATCCTCGTGACATGGTGACAGGGCACGGACTTCCCGGAAGCTGTTCGCTTGCGCGTCGGCCGGCAAGCGTAAATTGCGACGGCAGCGTCACGTTTTCAACTCCCGCCCCCCGATTCCGCCCATGCCCCCTGGCCGCCCCTCCGGGTAGAATCCTCCTGCGGAGTGCGGGGATCACCCCGAGCCTCTCTTCATCCGAGTGGAGCAGGATCTCATGAAGCAGTTCTTTACGGCGCTCGCCGCCAATCTCGTGACGATCGCCGTGTGCGTGGTCGCCGCCATCCTCCTCGCACTGGGGGCGTTGGCCTCGGCCGGCTCGGGGAGCGTGGTGGACGTGCGTCAGGGATCGATTCTGGTGGTCGACCTCACGCAGCCCCTGGCCGATCAGGCGACGCGCACGGAAGCCCTGGGGATGCTCGACCAGGCACTCTTCACGGGATCGACGGCCCTGCCGCTTCGGGCAGCCACGCTGGCCATCCGCGCCGCGGCAAAGGACGATCGCATCAGCGGCATACTCCTGCGCGGCACGGTGGCGGGCGATGGGCTCCGCTCGGGCTATGCGGCCCTGCGCGAACTGCGCGCCGCCCTCCAGGACTTCAAGGCTTCCAGAAAGCCCGTGCGCGCCTATCTGGTCACGCCGGATGTCGCGACCTACTACGTGGCGTCGGCGGCCGATGTCATCACGCTCGATCCGTTCGGTTCGCTGCTGTTCCCGGGCATGGCCTCGGAGCAGGTCTTTCTTTCGGGTCTGTTCGAGAAGTATGGCATCGGGGTGCAGGTGAGTCGGGTGGGGCGTTTCAAGGCGGCGGTGGAGCCTTTCACCAGACGTGACATGAGCGCGGAGAACCGCTTGCAGGTAGCCGGCTACCTGGGGGATCTCTGGAGTGAAGTGAAGCGTGGCGTGGCGTCCAGCCGTTCGGTCGACACCCTGGCTCTGCAGCAGGAGGCGGACACGCGGGGCATCCTGCTCCCCCAGGACGCGCTGGCGGCACGCCTGGTGGACCAGGTGGGCTATTTCGATGGGGTGCTCGACGAGCTGCAACGCATTGCCAACACGGCCAGTGCTGCCTCGGGCACCGCCAGCTCGGCGCGCGACAGCACGCGCAACGCCGAGCTCGCAACACTGCTCGAGCGACCCAGCCTGCCGCAGATTTCTCTCGCGCAGTACGCGCCCGTCGCCGTCACAAAGACCCGTCTGCCGGGAGCGAGCCAGGTCGTGGCCGTGGTGTACGCAGAGGGAGACATCGTCGACGGCGAAGGTAGCGAAGGACAGATCGGTGGTGACGCCCTGGCGCGGGATCTGCGACGTCTGCGGCGCGATGCCCGCGTGAAATCGGTGGTGCTGCGCGTGAACAGCCCCGGCGGCAGCGTGATCGCGTCGGAACGCATTCAGCGCGAGCTGGCGCTCATCAATGTCGCGAAACCGGTGGTGGTCTCGATGGGGTCGCTCGCAGCGAGTGGCGGATACTGGATCAGCACCGCCTCGCGTCAGATCTTCGCACAACCCAACACCATCACCGGATCGATCGGTGTCTTTGCCATCGTGCCGAACGTGCGCGGTTTCGCCAACACGCACGGGGTGACCTTCGACACCGTGAAGACGGCACGCTATGCCGATGTCTTCACCATCACGCGGCCACGCACGGACGCCGAGCTGGCCGTCATCCAGCGCGGCACCGATGTAGTCTACGACGCCTTCATCACTCGGGTGGCCGAGGCCCGTCGGCTGCCGGCCGATTCCGTGCGGATGATCGCGGAGGGGCGCGTGTGGTCCGGCACCCAGGCCCTTCGGCTGGGTCTCGTGGATTCCCTGGGCGGGCTCGATGACGCGCTCCGCACGGCCGCGCGCCTCGCCGGCATCACCGGCGACTACGATGTCCGAGAGTACCCCCGCATCAAATCGCCCAGCGAGCGTATCACCGAGTTCCTGGAAGGCAGGCCCACCCCGGTGGCCGCCACCGGCGCCGCATCACGAGCAGCGGGTGCCGCAGCAATGGGTGCCGCCGCAACGACCGCGCTGGCCGGACAGAATGCGGCGGGCGCGCTGGCCCGCGACGTTGTGCGCGAGCTGTCACTACTTTCGTCGTACAACGATCCGCGCGGCCTCTA
Organism: uncultured Gemmatimonas sp.; assembly: GCA_964586985.1. Lineage (GTDB taxonomy): Bacteria > Gemmatimonadota > Gemmatimonadetes > Gemmatimonadales > Gemmatimonadaceae > Gemmatimonas. The sequence continues at coordinate 3,283 of CAZPJX010000068.1, forward strand.
CGCGCGCCTGCCGTTCATCCTACGCATTCGATGACTGTCCCTGTGCCGGACCAGAACACGCATCCCCTGACAACGCGGCAACCCATTCACCGTCCAGCAGAAAGGCTCCGCTCCGCGATCCTGATGATCGCCGCGAGCGTCGGCGTATCGCTTGCAGCAGAAGCACACGCACAAGCTGCGCCCACGCCTGTGCCTCGAGCTGCGACGCCTCCGGCCACAACACCCAGCGCTCGGCCTCCGCAGAGCGAACACGCCTACCCCACCGGTGGGACCTCCGCTGCCGCCCGCGCACTGGCCGGCAAGCCAGCCCCGGTGTGGCCCGTGCCTGGACCCGCTCCACTGCCTGGCAGCGTGCTGCCGGCCAAACGCATCATCGCGTACTACGGCAATCCCTTCTCCAAGCGTATGGGCGTGTTGGGTGAGTACCCCAAGGAAGAGATGCTCAAACGCCTCGATCGCGAGGTGGCCGCGTGGCGGCGCGCCGATCCCGCCACCCCCGTGCAGCCGGCGTTGCATCTGATCACGACCGTGGCGCAGGGCGACTCGGGCAAGGACGGCCGCTATCGCATGCGGCACAGCGACGCGCTCACCGAACGGGTGTACGGATGGGCCAGGGAACGGAATGCGCTGCTCTTTCTCGATGTGCAGGTTGGCTTGAGCACAATCCAGCAGGAGTTTCCGCGTCTGGAGCCCTTCCTCTCACGCCCTGACGTGCACTTCGGCATGGACCCCGAGTTCTCCATGAAGGACGGCACCCGCCCCGGCAAGAAGATCGGAAGCTATGATGCGGCCGATGTGAACTGGGTCATCGATCAGCTCGCGCGCATCGTCACGGAGAAGAAGCTGCCGCCGAAGATACTGGTGGTGCACCGCTTCACGCGGCCCATGCTGACCAACGCTGCTCGCATCAAGCGCGATCCCCGCGTCCAGGTGGTGATCCACATGGACGGATGGGGACCACCGAGTCTCAAGCGCGACTCGTACGCGGCCTACGTGTACGCCGAGCCGGTGCAATTCACGGGGTTCAAGCTGTTCTACAAGAATGACACACGATACGGTGGCCCCATGATGACGCCGGCGCAGGTTCTGGCACTGACACCGAAGCCGCTTTACATCCAGTACCAGTAAGGGCTCACCCCGGCCCCCGCGGCTCTCGTGCTCCGGGTCTGCACCGGAGTGCGGGTGCTGCTCATTCCCACCCGATCTGCAGCGTCACCGACACCCGCCTCGGCAGGCCCGGCTCGAAATACCGACCCCGCGTGGCGTTCACCACCAATGACCCGGCGTAGTGCCGGTCGAAGAGGTTCTCGATACCGATGGCTGGCGACAGACGCAGCCGCCCACGCGCATCGCGGGGCATGAGCGACCAGTCGTACCCGGCACGCAGACTCCAGACCGCGAAGCCCGCGGCATACACCGTAGCCGCGTCGGTTGCACTGGCCCGTGATGCCGCCGTGAGTTCAAGGAGACTCCACGCTCCAGCCATGCGCACCGTGGCGAACGACTGCCAGGTATGCGCAGGTACCCCGGGAATCGGTTTGCCGGCATACGACACCGGTCCGACATCGTAGCGATCAAAGCGGAAACCCGACCAGGTGTAGGCCGCGCCCAGATCAAAATGCTCGCTCGCGTATCGAAGGCCGCTTTCCACGCCGCGCCGCGATGTGCGCCCGGCGTTTCGAAAGGCGCGGCGCCCCGGCTGATTGGGGACGTCGAACGACACCAGCTCATCCCGCACCATTGCGTGGAATAGCGCGAGGTCGAGCCGGAGACGTCCGGCAACCACCGCCTGCGTACCCACCTCCACCGTGCGCGTCCGCTGCGGTTCGAGCGTGCGGTTCAAGCCCGCGGCACCGTCGGCCTGATTGGTGAGTTCCGTGATGGTGGGCGTCTCGAACGCCGAGGTGAGGTTGGCATGGACACTCCACTGCGGTCTCAGGCGCCATGTCACCCCCACCATGGGGCTCAGCGCGCGCAGCGTCCGCTCCCCGGAGTCGTCCGCATTCGTGGCCGTGATGAAGCGGTCCTGCACACGGAAGCTCACGCCATCCACCCGGAAGGCAGCACTCAGGAACAGTGCATGAGGCGCCTCCACCTCGATGCGCGCATAGCTACCGGCGCCGCCCACACGCTCCTGCTGCTCCAGGCGCACGGCACCGCGCTCCGTAGTGGCGGGACACTTGGTGGTGCTCGGTGCGGTGGGCGCGCGATCCGCGCAGTTCTCGTAGTTGTAGCGATCGTCCATCTGCCGCTGCGCGTCGAAGCCCGCGCCGAGGCGCAGTGGCCAGGCCGTGGCGTCCGTTCGCCAGGTCCCGTGCAAACTGCCGCCCACGATGGCGCGATCCACCGCGACAATCGCGAAGGGCAGCGGATTGTCGAGCGTGCGCGTCCCGGTATGCAGCGTACCGCGCAGCGAGCCTCGTCCGCCACCCAGGTTGAGCGGTCTGTTGGCGATGAACGCGAGTTGTGTCTGGCTGGCCGCCTTGCGTGACCGCTTGGTGATGTTGAGCGAATCGGGAAGGCGGGGGTCGAGCCCCAGCTCCGTTGCCGTCAGCGCACCGGTGTTTTCCGCTCGCGGTGCCTCGTAGCGCGTGCCCTGCAGCTCGACGGTCGTTCCCTTGATCGTGACGAGTCCCCGAACGAATGCACTCGTGGCATCAAGACGGGACCAACGGCGCGCGCCATCTCCCGAGGTGCGCGTGAACGCTCCAAGCCACTGCGCGTCGCGTCCGTTCCCACGGCCACCGTCACGTGCATCGGCGTGTCCATCTGCGTCTCCGTCCGCGCTTCCCTCTGCGTTTCCGTCCGCGCGCCCCGACAGAATGACCGTCGCCCGCCGCAGCCCGCCGCCATCCCAGGCACGCACCTCCACGCCGAATGGCGCCCGCACCGCTTCGCGCGAGCGCAATTCGATGACCCCACCGGCCGCGTTTCCGTACAGCGCTGCGGCCGTGCCTCTTACGACGTCCATCTGACCGACGGTCTCGAGATCAAGCCAGTCCACCGGCGTCTGTCCATCAGGCAGCGACAGCGGGACACCGTCACGCAGCAATCGTACTCCGCGCACGCCGAACGCGGAGCGTGCGCCAAAGCCACGCACCGCAATGCGGGGATCCTGCGAGGGATTGGCTCGGTCCTGGACCTGCACGCCCGGCACTCCCACCAGCAGATCCCCAATCCCAACGCGACGCACGCCCGGGCGGGCATTGAGCGGCGCTGAAGTCAGTGCAAAGGGCAGCTCAAAGGGCGAACGTGCATCGTCACGTGCAACGGAGACCTGCACGGCCTCGAGCGGCTGAACACGCACGGAATCGCTTCGGGCGACCGTGTCACGTTGCTGTGCGTGCAGATCCCACGGAATGCAGGCCAGCAGCAACCCCACGAGTGCCGCAGGTGTGGGGAAGGACGTCAACGGGATGGCTTGAATGGAGGACACGCTGCGATCTATCGTGACGAGCAGGGATACGGAACCCTCCCCTCGTTCCGATCGAACTGGCTGCCCGATCCCGCCCCGGCCCATCGGCCCCCGGCCCAAATCGTCGTGTCAGCGCCCCCCCGGGAGACCGCCGGCGTTTCGCCGCCCGTTACAGCCCGCCCTGGTCGATGCAGGCCGCGCGTCGATCACCGCCTCTGCTATCGAACAACTCTCCCGTCTGCGAGCAGGTCACGCCCGTACTGCTGTCCCGCACGGAGAGATACCAGTGGTAGGACGTGGCATTGGAAGCTTCCACAACCTGCTTGGGGCCGAGCTTCACGCCGATGGGGTTGCGGATCTTCGAGAAGTAGTCGACGT
>CAZPJX010000068.1:7085-15930 GCA_964586985.1 uncultured Gemmatimonas sp.
CACTGTCCTCCAGCTCACGCCAGGTCGCGAATCGCTGATTGATCGTCCGAAAGGTGGACTGCTGCTGATGGACTTTCACCAGGGTGGCCGCGATCGCCGCCTTGCTGCGGTCACGACTCATGGTGCCACGCATGCGCACGGAGCCGAAGCCTACGGTCACCAGCAGAAACGCCACGATCAGACTGGTGACAAGAATGTTGTCCTGACGTGCCCGCGACTCGCCCACAACGCCTGCGCGCGCCTTCGACGGCTTGCTCGCGGCAGATTCCGGTGAAGTCGGACGTGAAGATGCGGAGGCACCTGCCCGCCCTGCCGCCGCGCCAGCCGTTCCCGGTGCGTTGCCCGCGCTTCGGAACGGCGCCGACGAGGGCACACGGAAGGCACTGGCGCCCGGCAACAGGATAGACTGCCGCGTGGCTCCAGCCCGCTGAGACGCCGCGGGACTCGCCGCCGTCGCGCCCCGACTGACCCCGCTCATCGTCGCAGGCTCCGGGCGAGCAGGTCCACGCGCGGCGCCAGGCGCTCCCAATGGACGTCTCCCCGCAGCGAAAATGTCTGCAGACAACGTGGATGGGCGGCGCTTCGGCGTGGATGACATAGGTGCATGGTAGGAACATCGGCAGGCGGGCGGCATAGCCAGCGTGGCATGACTGTCACCCTGCCGGAAAAAGTGCGAACTTCCCTAGTTAAGCCGTTCGACTCGTTCTCTCCCAATAGACGCTTCGCATGTTCTTTCGTCAGTTCTATGACACGGCGCTCGCCCAGGCGAGCTACCTCATCGGCTGTCAGGCGACCGGTGAAGCCATCGTGGTGGACCCGTTGCGGGACATCGCCGCCTATCTCGAGGTGGCGCTGGCCGAGGGCCTGCGTATCACGCACATCACCGAAACCCACATCCACGCCGATTTCGTTTCCGGCGCACGTGAGCTGCACGCGGCCACTGGTGCCCAGCTCTACCTCTCGGCGGAGGGTGGCCGCGACTGGCAGTACGGCTTCGCCGCAACCGATGGGGCCACCCTCGTGCGCGATGGCGACCGCATCATGGTCGGGAACATCCGGCTGGATGTGATGCACACACCTGGCCATACTCCCGAGCACCTGTCGTTCGTGGTGACCGACACGCCCAGGGCCGCTGGTCCCATGGGCATTCTCACCGGTGACTTCGTGTTCGTTGGTGACGTCGGTCGTCCGGACCTGCTCGAACGCGCGGCCAAGATCGCCAACACGATGGAAGCTGGTGCGCGCACCCTCTTCGCCTCGCTCGCTCGATTCCGTGCGCTTCCCGACCATCTTCAGGTCTGGCCGGCACACGGCGCAGGGTCGGCCTGCGGCAAGGCCCTTGGCGCTGTGCCTTCCAGCACCGTGGGCTACGAGAAGCTCTCGAACTGGGGAGTCGCCGAGACAGATGAGAACACCTTCGTCGAGATGGTGCTGGCCGGGCAACCCGAACCGCCGCGTTACTTCGCCGACATGAAGCGCATCAACCGCGATGGCCCGGCCCTGCTGGCCTCTCGCGCACCGTTCGCTGCACTCGCGGCCGGTGAAATCCTCGATCAGCTCCCTGCACGAGGCGAGCATGGCAGCGCCGCCTGCATCATCGACATGCGCCCGGCCGCGGCATTTGCGGCGGCGCACGTTCCAGGCACGCTCTCCGTTCCGCGCAACCGCTCCTTCAGCACCTGGATTGGCTCGCTCATCCCGGTGGAACGCGCGATCATCCTGCTGACCGGCACCAGCGTCTCTGACACCGCAGGAGACGCAGCGGAGACGCCGCCAGAGGACGTTCGGCAGGCTTTGCACGACCTGACTGCCATCGGATACGATCACCTCCTGGGATGGGGCAGAGCCTCCGATCTGCTCAGTGCCTGGCAGCAGCAGGGGAAGGAACCGGCGCAGATTCCGCAGATCAGCGCGGCCGAGTTCAGGGCACAGCCGCTCCCCATCATCGACGTGCGCGGCCTTACGGAGTGGGATGCCGGCCATATCCCCGAGGCCAGGCACATCCCGCTTGGCGATCTGCCCGAGGCGCTCGCAGGCCTGCCGGCCGGCCCGTTTGTGGTCCAATGCCAGTCGGGGGCTCGCTCGGCGATCGCAACGAGCCTGCTGCACCGCGCCGGGCGTACCGACGCGGTGAATCTCACCGGCGGCTACCTGGCCTGGCGCGCTGCGGGCGCGGCCGCTGGCGTCAGCCGATAGTCAGTCGATAGTCAGCATCCGGCCGAGCAGCGCGCTAGCTGCAGCACGCTGCTCGGCCGACGCAACCCGCAGCAGATCCACGGTAGCCAGCAGCTCGTGCATGCGGCGATCCTGCTGCGCGACGCGGAGCATGCCTGCGAACAGCGGAGTGAGCGAAACGGCATGGCATGGACCATCGTCCATCGGCCAGACAAGCAGGGGGCCAGGTTCGGCCCCAAGCATTTCCGCAATCAGCGGATGCGCGGCGGCCGTAGGAAGGCCGCGGCGTTTGGGACCGTAGATGGGTGGAAATGCATAGCGCAGGCCGTGCAGCAGGAACTCCTGCAGGCTGGGCCCGTCGATCGTTCGCGAAGCGCGACCACAGAATCCCGCAAGCTGAAGACGCACGACGGCCCGATGCACCGCGCTGGTACTGGTGGCGAGCGCATGGGCGAGCGGTTCGTACCGTTCTTCGGGACTGAGCAGCAGTCGCAGTGCGACCGCGACGTCAAATGGGCGCAGCGAAACTTGAGAGGTCACAGGCAGCCAGTACGGAAAACGACGGGGATTCGGCGAGGTTGCGGTGTCGATGCACGCATTCGGACTCCCTTCCTCACGGCCGTGACGCTGGTGGTACCCAGACGTTGTTCTTGCGGTCGATGTCCACCAGACGTGCATCCGGATCGAGCTCAATGCGTGCCATCTGCTTCTTCACGAATCGGTAACTGCGCACGTAGCGGCGGGTGTTCGTGCTCCACACCTCGGCCGGGTAATCGAACTCCTGGGCCGAACCGTCGGTGAAGGTGAAACGCGCACGAATGGGCAGCACGCCACGCTCCCGATTGCCATAGAGCACAGCCACCATGGTGGTATCGCCCTTGGTTTGGGTGACCACGCTGTCCACGCTCTGGTCGAAGCGGGCATTCTCCACGAACCAGGCCCGCCAGAACCAGTCGAGCCGACGCCCCGCCACATCCTCCATGCTGCGGAAGAAGTCGGACGGGGAAGGATGCTTGTAGGCCCAGCGTCTGGTGTAGCTGCGGAACGCGTCATCGAAGGCGTCTGGGCCGAGAATCTCCTGGCGCAGCAGTTGAAGACCGACACTCGGCTTCACATAGGCCGCCTCACCAAGGAGACGGGGATCAATGCGATCGGGGTTGATGTTCACGGGTTTGTCGGCGCCGGCGGTCATGTACTGCTCCACCAGTCGCCGTTCGTCTGCCGCACGCGCCATCTGATCCCCCTTCTCCGGATACCGGCGACCTTCGGAGAAGGTGTTGATGAAGGTGTTGAATCCTTCATCCTGCCACATGTAGAGGCGCTCGTTGCTGCCGACGATCATCGGGAACCACATGTGCCCGATCTCGTGCGTGATCACGTTGTACAGATCGTACACATCGCGGCTCTTGTTCTCCATTGCGATCATGGGATACTCCATGCCGCTGATGGGTCCTTCCACTGCCGAGATGTGCGGCCACGGATAGGGGAACCAGCGTTCGGAGTACTCCATGATCGACATGCGCGCCTGATCGGCCGCGTCATGCCAATTCGCCACGGCCGACGGGCGATAGTAGGCATAGGCCATGATCCCCTTCCAGCTCGAGGCGTCCCACTGGAACTCGGGTGAGGCTGCCCAGACCGCGTCGCGCACGTTCTTCGCCACGAAGTGCCAGGTCATCGTGCCCGTGGTCCGGGGCCGGGCTGTGCCCTGCTTCAGGTCCTCTGCGGTGATGAGGCGAACGGTCGTGTCCGACTTGGCAGCGAGAGCGTGTCGGGCGATCTGCGCCGGCGTGAGTACCTCGCGGGCATTCTGCAACGCCCCGGTGGCCGCCACGATGTATCCCGCTGGCACCGTGACCGAGAGGTCGAAATCGCCATACTCGAGATAGAACTCGCCCTGCCCGAGGTAGGGCTCGATGTTCCAGCCACGGATATCGTCGTAAACCGCCACGCGTGGATACCACTGCGCGATTTCATACAGCGCGCCGTCGCGTCCCATGCGGTCAGCCCCGTGCTCCGGCACGGGAAAGCTCCATGCGGCCTCGATGGTCGCGCTGCGTCCGGGGGCGAGCGGCTCGACGAGGTTCACCTTGAGCAGTGTCTCGTTCATGCGACGATCGAGATCAACCTTGCGGAGCGCTCCCCCGCCCTTGCCTCCCCGCGCCGGCACCACCTGCGCGAGCTGCGTGAAGGTGTAGCCCCCATCGAAGCCGCGGGCGCCGAAGCGGGAGTTCTCGGGAAAGATGTAGGAATTGAGCGAATTGGCGCGGAAGGCGTTCTGCTCCACCTGCAGCCAGATGAAGCGCAGCGTATCGGGAGAGCGATTGCTGTACCGCAGCACCATGCTGCCCTTGACGGTCCGCGCCGCGGTATCGAGGCTGGCTCGCAGCGTGTAGTCGGCGCGGTTCTGCCAGTAGCGTGCACCAGGCGCTCCGCTACCCGCGCGCAGTTCGGTGGCCGTGGGGAGCTGGAGCGGCGCAAAGATGGACGTGTCGGATACGGTACGCGGCCGAGCAGGGGCCTCCTGCGCCGAAAGGCCACTGGAGACCGTGGCGGCGAGGAGCAGCGTGGCGAGCACGGGCCGCCACGGCGCATGATTCCGGAAGGGATTCTGGAGACGACGCATGGCACCCTGAGAAGAAGTCATGGGAACACCCCACCGGAGGCAGGGGGAGGTGACTGGATGGTGAAAGCCGACGTTTGGGGCAATGTATACGGTCCAAGGTGAATGGCAGCTAACGAACGGCCGGTGACGACCTGGATCACTGGCGTGGCCACTCCACGGCTTTCAGCTTTCAGGGATGTCCGAAACCGCCTTTCATGCCACGCCGGTGTTTCCGCGTGGTTTTCGCTGTGCCAGCCGCAACGTCGGCCTCAAGCCGGCCGCACGTGACCTGACCCTGTTCGTGAGCGATGTCGATGCGGCTGCGGCCGCCGTGTTCACGCGCAACCATTTTCCAGGTGCGCCCGTCGTTCTGGGGCGAGAGACCATCGCGGCCGGCACGGGGGGCACGCTGCGGGCGATCATTGCCAACAGCAAGGTAAGCAATGTGGCCACCGGCGCCGCAGGCGTGGAGAACGCACGCCGCATGGCGCGGGCCGCGGCCGCGGAGATCGGCACCACCGCCGACAAGGTCCTTGTCAGCTCCACCGGCGTGATCGGCGTACCCCTGCCCATCGCGAAGATCGAGGCGGGTGTGGTGGGCATGACGGGCGATCTGCAGGACAATCCCATGATCGGTGCCGAAGGCATCATGACCACGGATACCCACCCCAAGGCTCTGTCCGCGTCGGTGGGAGATGCCACGATCACCTGGGTGGCCAAGGGGTCGGGCATGATTGAGCCCAACATGGCCACCATGCTGTCCTACATCTTCACCGATGCGGCCATCGACGGGCCTGCGCTCGATCGCCTGCTGCGCGCGGCCGTGAAACCCTCGTTCAACATGCTGTCGGTGGACACCGACACCAGCACCTCCGACACCTGTGCGATTCTCGCCAACGGGCTGGCCGGCGCGGTGGACGAAGCGCAGTTCCTCGCGGTACTCACGGCCGGCTGCACGCGCATGACGGAAATTCTCGCGCGCGATGGTGAGGGTGCGGAACACCTGCTGCGCGTCTCGGTGCGTGGAGCGCTCGACGAAGGTGAAGCCTATGTGGTGGCCAAGAGCGTACTCAACTCACCGCTCGTGAAGACCATGGTGCACGGCGCCGACCCCAATGTCGGGCGTCTGCTGATGGCCGTGGGCAAGTGCTTCTCCTGTACCATTCGGCCTGAAACCACCGATGCCTGGATCAACGGCTATCAGGTGGTGGGCGGCGGCGAGCGTCTCGCTTTCGATGACGCCGTGGTGCGGGACACGCTCTCGCGTGAGGTGGTGGATCTGGAGATCGCCCTTGGCGTCGGCATCGGCACCGCGCGCGTCTTCGGCTGTGATCTCACCAAGGGCTATGTCGAGGAGAACGCCGCGTACTACTCATCGTAACGCGGCGATCGCCGGACATCCCGCAGCGGCAATCACCGACGGCAATCACCGGCGACAATCACCGACGGCAATCACCGGCGGCGACCAACGGCATCGATCCTCGGTTGACACTCAGCGCACGACGCTCACGCGATATCCGGGCTTCTTCCAGTGCCTGGTGCTCTGCTCGTAATCGTACACGAGCTGGATGAGCCGATACTCGCTCCACGCCCGACCGAAAAAACTGATGCCGGCCGGTAGTACACCACCGCGCGTGTATCCCATGGGTACGGTGATGGCGGGGAATCCCGTGGTGGGCGAGAAGAGCTGACTGTTGTCGCCATGCGGGGTATTGAGATCTCCGATCAGGCGCGGCGGATTGCCCCAGGTCGGGTAGATCATGGCATCGAGAGCAAGCGAGTCCATGAGGGCCGAGACCGCGACGCGCACGGCCGCCCGCACCTGCTCTCGGCTCTGGCAGCCGGGGCTCTGCTCCGGCGTAGTGGTGGCGGTCGCCGCATCGCGCAGCCGCTGCTCCACGGTGGGATGAAACCGCCGACTGCGCAGAATATCGTCGATGGTCTTGACCGGTGCGTTCGGCGCACGCGCCGCGAGATAGCGCTCCAGATCCGACTTGAAACGATTGCATCCGCCCTGCTGGCGGCGTTGCATGGCATCCAGTGAATCGACGCGCACGGTATCCAGCACCGTCGCGCCGGCTCGGCGCAGGTCGGCGATCGCGCGGTTGAACACCGCAACAACCTCGGGATCGAGCCCGGGCCGCTCATAGGCCTGCCTGAGTACCCCGATGCGCGCGCCCTTGAGTGCGCCACGCGTGAGCGCGTCGGTATAGCGGGCGGCACGATGCCGCTCCGCCTGACTGGTAACGGTATCGGCCGGATCGGCGTGCGCGATGACATCGAATACCGCCACCGCGTCGGCCACACTGCGTGCCATGGGGCCCGCGATATCGGCGCTGGCATTGAGCGGAATCACGCCGGCGCGCGAGGTGAGCCCCATCGTGGAACGTATCCCGACCAGCGCCTGATGCGAGGAGGGGCCGCGAATGGAATTGCCGGTGTCCGTGCCAAGACCCAGCGTACCGAAACCGGCAGCGACGGCTGCGGCGGTTCCCCCGCTCGAACCCGCCGTCACCCGATCAAGGGCATAGGGGTTACGCGTGTACCCAGGCAGGATGGAGCTCACGGTCTCATACGGTGTGAACGCCCACTCGGCCACATTGCTCTTGGCCAGCACAATGGCGCCCGCTTCCTTCACGAGCCTGACCATGGTGGCGTCCTGCTGCGGCTTCCATCCCTCCATGGCGAGCGATCCGCCCGTTGTCTGCAGGCCGATCGTCTCGAAGTTGTCCTTCACGATCAGCGGGATGCAGTGCAACGGCCCTACAGGCTTCCGTGCGACGTAGGCGCGATCCAGTGAATCGGCAACTGCCAGTGCCTCGGGATTCACCAGGATGATGGCGTTGATCGCCGGCCCCCGCTTGTCGAGTGAATCGAGCCGAGCGAGATAGCGCGTCACCAGCGCGCGGCAGCTCAGTCGACCCGACTTGAACGCCGCGTGAATGGTGGTGATGGACGCGGTGTCGACGGGAAAATTGCGGGATCGCGTCTGCGCCGCGAGCGTGGGCGCGGCAGCCAGAAGCGCCGCGCCGAGTACGGCGGCCAGCGCATGCCCATGGGAAGATGAAAGACGACGCATCGGTGCAATATGCAGGGAAGAATGGAATGGCGCCGCGTCAAATGCACAGGAGCGCGCATCGAGTCTCGATGCGCGCTCCGGGTGAGCGATGAACCGCAACGTCTGTGTGCTGAACTGAAGCGGGACCAGCGCCCTCAGCGTCCGGACGTTGCTGGTGCCGGCTTCGCCGTCGCCGGCCACTCGTTGTCCGCCGGATTCCGATCGGGGAAGCGGCGGTTGGGGTCGAGCTCGATTCTCTCGATGCTGCGGCCCCCGAAGGCGAGGTCGACATTCACTGCACGCGCACCACCGAACCAGACATCTACCGGAATGGTGACCAGCGCGGTGGTGGCATCGAGCATCACGCTGTTCCTTGCCGGACGAATGGGGGCCCCCGTGGCCGCGAAGCTGACCTTGAGCACGATCGGTGAGGGCATGTCGCCGTCCTGGGCCACGGTCACAGTGGTCCGACCCGCCACACGCTTCACGCCGGCAATACGCCCGTCGACACTGGCCGTCGTGAACAGCCAGGAATACCAGAACCATCCAAGGTCCCGGCCAAGGGCCTTGTTCATGAAGAACATCCAGTCCCACGGCGAGGGATGCTTGAACAGCCAGGCATCGGCGAACTGCCGGTGGGCACGCTGCACCGCCGTGTCGCCGACAATGCCGCCGAGCATGGACAACATGAGCGGCGTCTTGGTGTAGGTGGTGAAGCCGTAGAACCCGGGGCCGCCGTAGTTGGCGTTCCACATCATCGGCGCCTCGGCTTCGTTGCCCGCCGTCTGCCCGTATCGCTGCCCCTGACCATCGAGCACCGCCGGCTTGCCCGCCGCATCGGCAGCGGAGAGGATGTTCATGTACTGATTGAAACCCTCGTCCATCCAGCCATACCAGGTCTCGTTGGTCCCGACCACCATGGGCCACCACTGGTGTGCGGCCTCATGATCGGCCGCGCCCTGGTTGGAATTGATGACCATCGGGTATTCCATGCCGGCGCTGGGTCC
>CAZPJX010000069.1:0-15746 GCA_964586985.1 uncultured Gemmatimonas sp.
CTCGTGCCACGCGCGAGCTGGGACCGGCGCACCGTGTTCAATCACGCGAAAAATGTCGGATGGGATGCCCTGCCGGCTGGCTTGGTGTCCCTCGACTGGGGGACCGCGTGGCTGCGCGGCGGATCGACGCTGGTGGCGGAGGTCCCATCGGTGATCGTGCCCGAAGAGGCGAACTATCTGCTGAATCCAGAGCACCCCGACATGGCCGCCGTTGGGATTCGGAAGATCCGGCGCTGGACCTACGACCCTCGTCTCGTGTCACGCCCTGCCCCCTGACAATCTTCGGGGTACTGTCCGATCCTCGAACAATACTCAACGAAGATTGCATCGACTATTTGTCCCCATTGTCTGGAGTTTACCACAGGTACTCCCACACCTCCCTCCACAATTCGATTTTCCCCACCAGAATGCCAAACGGCGCCCAGCCGAAGCCGGGCGCCGTTCGCGTAACTCCTTGATTTTCACCAGTGGCTAGGGACGGAATCGAACCGCCGACACGCGGATTTTCAGTCCGCTGCTCTACCAACTGAGCTACCTAGCCAAACCCCGACGCATGGGCTGCCCATAGGTCGAGAGCCGCGAAATATACCAAGCCATCCCCTAAATGGAACCCGTCCAGGACTGATGCGCTCGTATCTCCTCAGCACCAACCACCCGCCCCTCTCCAGTCGTCACGCGACCGTCTGACCCGCCTCATACGTCGCCGTAATGATGCTCTTGAGCCCGCCGCGCACCCGGAAATCCCCCACCACCGTCATCGTCCTGGGCGCCGTGGCTGCCACCAGATCATCGAGAATGCGATTGACAACCCGCTCGTAAAAGATGCCGTCGTTCCGGAAACTCCAGAAATACAGCTTGAGACTCTTGAGCTCCACACACTGCGCCGCCGGCGCGTAGGTCACACGGATCGTCGCGAAATCCGGCGCGCCCCCCTCCAGCAGCTTGAGCTCGATGGCATCCGTCTCAACCCCGCCAAGCGGACAGAGCGAAGTGAACTCATCGGTCTCCATGTAGATCTCATATACCCGATCCGGGTACGGATTCGGGAACGTTTCCAGCAGTTCGGGCTTGGGCATGCTGTCAATCTATACTACTGCCCCCGCGCAGCTGCCTCGACCACTCATCGAGCAGGCGCCGCTCGTCCGCCGTCAGGCTGTCGATACCCTCGGCGGCGATCTTGTCCAGTACGGCGTCGAAGGCCGTTTGCGGGGAAGGTGGTGTTGCGACCGCCGGTGCGGGACGCGCAGGTGCCGAGGGTCGCACACGCGTCACGGCCGCCTTGCTCTGCGCGACGATATCGTCGATCTCGCGGTCGCGTTCCCGCGGACGCGCTCCCGATTTCGGCACCGCCCGGGGCGTTTCATCGCCATAGTCGGGCGTTGATGCAATGCCGCGACGAAAACGATCGAGACTCCCGGCACCGGGCGCACGCAGGTAGATCCACCCGGCCACCATCCCGCCGATATGGGCCGCATACGCGGTTCCGCCCAGACTGCCGGAATCCACCACGGCCATCGTGATGTTGATCAGGGCCATGAACACGACAAGCCAACGCACCTTCATGGGCACCACGCCGAAGAACAGCACCTCGTCGTCCGGCCACCGGGACGCATAGGCCACGGCGATGCCAAGGATGGCTGCCGAGGCGCCGACCAGCGTACCACCGCTTCCCTGGAACATGTAGTGGAACGCCCATCCACCCAAGCCACACCACAGGTAGTACCAGGTGAAGGTGCTCGCACCCCAGAGCCGCTCTACGCGAGGGCCAAATAACCACAGGGTCCACATGTTCAGCGCCAGGTGCATCAACCCGCCATGCACGAACATGTAGGTCACCACGGTCCATAACGACCGCGACGCCAGATCGCCGGCGGAATATCCGAACCAGCGTGCCATGTTCGCGTCGCCGACGAGCGTCGCCTGCACGAAGTACACGCCCACACACAGCCCGATCAGCCAGTACACGGCGCTCGGCGTGCGAGGTGCGTCGAATTCGTCGTAGGTCACGTACGTCATGGCAGGGGACGAGGTCGCGGTAGAGCCGTGCTGCGACAGCCTGAAAGAGGGTGTGATGACCACCTGAGGCTCGGGTATCGACCCGGCCCCCTGATCACCGACGATCAGCGTCGGCGGTGGCCAGGCGCCAGATGGACGATGCGCTCACAGAGATCGGGAAACAAGACACCAGCCGCCGACGCCGCCTGCGGTATGAGACTGGTCGGCGTCATACCCGGCAACGTGTTCGCTTCCAGACACCACGGCTGCCCCTGGGGATCCAACCGGAAATCGATGCGGGCATACCCGCGCAGCTTGAGCGCCTGGAACGCCCGGAGCGCCTGCTCCCCCAGCCGCGACTGGACCACCTCTGGTAGTTCGGCAACGAACTCTTTGGCCATGCCCGGGGTGTACTTGCACTCGTAATCGTAGAGCTCCTTCACCGGCTGGATTTCGATGGTCGGCAGGACCTGACCTCCAAGCACGCCCACCGTCAACTCCTGACCCGGCACGAAGCGTTCGATCATCACTTCGTCATCGTATCGGAACGCTTCAACGACTGCTGCCGGAAGAGCGTCTGGGGAACGGACTATTGAGAGACCGACCGTGCTCCCCTGCTTGGATGGCTTCACCACCACCGGCCAACCGAGTTGACGGCCGACCTCCTCGGCGTCGAGGACCTCAGGCGACCCCGGCGCGGGAGCCATGATCCAGTCGGCAGTGGAAACCCCCGCTGAGCGCATCACAACCTTGGAGAGATGCTTGTCCATCGCCAAGGCGCTCGCCAAATGGCCGCTGCCGGTGTACGGCACGCCGACCATGTCGAGCAGCGCCTGAATGGTACCGTCCTCGCCCTGTCCACCGTGCAAGGCGAGAAACACACAGTCGGCTTCGGTCACCTCGGGCATGGTTCCCAGAACCGGCGAAAGCGAACGAGCCCCAAGACCAGCCAACGCCTCCAGCGAGGGCGGCGCACTGCCGACACCGGCGGCGAGCAGCGTGCGCTCCGTCTCCCGCGTCAGCAGCCCTTCGGCAGGATCAAGACAGACGACCTCGTGCCCCTTCTCCCGGAGGGCCACCGCGATGCGGAGCCCCGAAGAGAGCGACACATCGCGTTCGGCAGAAACGCCGCCTAGCAGGACGGTAATGCGTAGTGACTGGGCCATGACACAAAGTACCCCAATCGAGCCAAATCACTATGCAGGGGTCCGCTTGGGAGGGAGGCGGTCTCGGAGGCCCGTTTGCGAAGCTCCGTGATGCGCTCCCAACCGCAGTCAGCGCCGATCCAGTTCCAGTGCGTCTTCGAGAGCGAACCGGACCATGCGTTCCAGCATGCCCACATCGGGTACGCGATCCCAATCCCGGAGCACCACCATCCGGTCGAAGGGATCAAGCGTCACCTGACGGCCGGTCGGCGGCGCGTCAGGATCGACCGCAATCCAGGCCTGCCACAGCGTCAGTCCCCTGACATTGACCACCACGCCATGCGCATCCTCCCACGTCGAGGGTCGCGGGTCCGCGAACAGGGCGGCGAGGCGCCCACGGCTATACCCCCCGAGCGGCTTGCCCAGAGCATCAGTGAACCGATCGAGCGCGTAGATCATGAAATGCAAAACGGGACCTTGATCGAATCGGGCCGCATCGCCCGAAACCGTTCGTGTCTTGGAGACTCGGCACCGCGGCCGAGGTAACAGCCGGCACCGTCACGACACCGATCACCCCGAGAACACCGCCTTCAGCTGCTGCACCGCCCATGCCAGATCGTCCTCATCCACGACAAGCGGCGGCGAAAGTCGAATCACATGATCATGCGTCTCCTTGCACAGCACGCCGCGCGCGGCAAGCGCTTCGCACCAGGGTCGCGCCGACCGGCGCAGTTCGATCCCGATCAACAGACCACGCCCCCGTACCTCCACGATCTCGGGATGTGAGAGTGATTGCAGTTGTGCCAGGAACCACGCACCAAGTCGCGCACTGCGCTCCACGAGACCCTCATCCTGCAACACCCGCAGCGCCGTGCGCGCCACCGCACAGCCCAGCGGATTGCCACCGAAGGTGCTGCCGTGGGAACCCGGTCCGAACACGCCCAGTACGTCGCGCCTGGACACCACAGCCGACACCGGATAAAACCCGCCCGATAGGGCCTTGCCCAGCACAAGCACATCCGGCTTCACCCCGTCTGCATCACAGCCGAACATCGTACCCGTGCGACCCAGTCCGGTCTGGATCTCATCGGCAATCAGCAGCACATCGTGTTCACGACATAGATCAGCCAGCGCACGCAGAAACCCCGTGGGTGGTATCAGCACCCCAGCCTCGCACTGGATGGGCTCGACGAGCACCGCACAAACATGGCGATGCATCAACGCCCGCACCGCTTCGATGTCGCCGAACGGTGCGAGCACGAAACCCGGCGTGAAGGGGCCGAACCCGTCCCGATACGACGGCTCCGACGAAAACCCCACGAGCGTGGTGGTACGGCCGTGGAAATTGTTGGAAAAGGCGATGATCGTGGCCTGACCATCGGGGATGCCCTTCGTGCGATACCCCCAACGACGCGCGGCCTTGATGGCCGTCTCCACCGCTTCTGCACCGGTGTTCATGGGCAACACCATCTCCATGTCACACACCGTTGCCAATTCTTCACAAAACGCGCCCAGCTGATCATTGCGAAACGCGCGCGATGTGAGCGTCACGCGCGCCGCCTGCTCCGACATCGTTTCGAGAATGCGAGGATGGCAGTGTCCGTGATTGACCGCAGAGTATGCACTCAGGCAGTCGAGATAGCGCTTTCCGTCGACATCAGTGACCCATGCGCCGCTCGCCGACGCAATCACCAGATCAAGTGGTCGATAGTTGTGCGCGCCCCACTCGTCCTCGCGAGCAATGAACGCCGCACTCGACGGCACCCTCGGATCGAGCGGAATTCGCAGTGTGCTGGTGTGCATCATCGGTCCCCCTGACGCCTCGCGTCCGGACGTCACCCATCAGTCTCAGAGAATGCGTCGGCCAAATGCGCTGGCCACGAGATCCACCGCCAGTGCAGCCGTCCCATTGGCGCGATCCAGAATGGGATTGATCTCCACCAGATCCATCGCCACCATCGCACCGGCATCACTCAGCACCTCCATGGCCAGGTGGGCTTCGCGCACGCTCACACCGCCGCGCACGGGAGTTCCCACGCCGGGCGCGTCTCGTGGATCGACAAAGTCCACATCCAAAGAGACGTGCACGCCGCCGGTATCACGCGTTGCGATTCGCACCGCATCATCCATTACGGCACGCAGCCCTCGCTCGTCGATATCACGCATGGTGAACGCGCGAATGCCCAACCGCGCGATGGTGTGCTTCTCGGCGTCATCCACATCGCGCAGCCCAACATAGACCAGGTGCTCAGGCAACACCGCCGGCATCACCGATGCGAGCTGCGACAAACGGACATCGCCGAGACCCAGGAGATGGGCGACCGGCATGCCATGCACATTGCCAGTCTGGCTGCTGCGTGGCGTGTTGATATCCGCATGCGCATCGAGCCAGATGAGCCCCACCCGTTCCCCGCGCGCGGCAAGCGCGGTGGCGCTGCCTGCCACGGAGCCCGCTGCCAACGAGTGATCGCCGCCTATCACCAATGGGCGTTCATTCTGACCAATCGCCTCCGCCGTACGCGCCGCAATGTCACGAGCCACTCGAGAAATGGCTTCCAGACGGCTGAGCGGCGCTGGCGGCAGTTCGTCCCGATCGGGGACCGGCACGTTGCCGCTATCGACCACCGGAATGCCCAGGGTTCGCAGGGCACCGGCCACGTTGGCCAGCCGCATGGCGCTCGGTCCCATGTCCACGCCACGCCGGCTCGCCCCGAGATCCATGGGCACGCCGAGTAATCGGACCGTGCGCACATCCCGACCCAGCTCGGGTCGCGAGGCGTGGTCGGCGGCCACGCCACCGCGGGTTGCGAGGCCCGTGCTGCCCTGAATGTGAAGATCGATGGCCGGAACCTCCCCCAGTGCCAGACGCTGCGCTGCAAAGCTCATGGTCAGAAATCTCCGGCCATCCATAGTTAGCAACAAGCCAACAAACTGTGCATTATTCACAGGAGTTTGCGCATTCTGTGCGGTCATCTCGACATTTCGTCAACGCCCCACCGTGCGATTCCCGGAGTGCGCCCATGGACGATACCGACCGGCATCTCATCGCCCTGCTACGCGAGAACGCCCGCACGCCTGTGGCAAAGCTTGCCATGAAGCTCAGTGTGTCCCGCGCCACCGTGCAGAACCGCATCAACCGGTTGCTCCAGCAACGCGTCCTGTTGGGCTTCACCGTGCGCACCGCACCCGAAGCGGCGACACTCCAGATACGGGCCACCATGATGGTGGCGGTCGAAGGCGATCACGCTGATACCGTCCTTGGCACCTTGCGCGGCTACCCCGAGGTGCGCGCGCTCCATACCACCAACGGCCGCTGGGACCTGGTCGTGGAGCTCGCCACGGGCACCCTTGAAGAGTTCGATCGCGTGCTGCAGCGCATCCGAACCATCAAGGGTATCGCGAACTCGGAAACCAACCTGCTGCTTTCGACGCAGAAGTAGACGACGGGCACCGCCCGCGCGGCCGCACGGCGGCTCCTCCAGCTACCGATGCATCAGGTATTCCAGCACGTCGAACCGCGTGACAATTCCCTGAATCATGCCATCCCGACGCATCAGCACGGCCCGGTTCGACTTGGACAACAGCTTGGCCACGCTCTCCACGGGCTGGTCATCGTCAACGATCGGAAACGGCTGATCCATCACATCGCTCACCGTCTGGTCGAGAACCTTGGGATCCGCCAGGGCCTGCGAGCTGAGCTGTGACTCGGCCGCACTACCCACGCACACCGTACCGTCCATGACCGGCACCTGCGACACATTGTGCAAGGCCATGAGCCGGATCGCCTGACGTACCGTGGTACCCGGCGCCACACTCACGATGGCTGGCGCACTGGCGTCCTTGTTTCCAAGGACCGCCGAGATCGAGGTCTGCGGAACATCGAGGAGTTGGTTCTCACGCATCCACTCTTCGTTGTAGACCTTGCTGAGATAGCGCTCACCGGTGTCGCAGAGGAACGTCACCACCATCGCCTCAGGATCATCGAGCCGTCGTGCCACGGTGAGCGCGGCATGAGCGATGAGCCCCGCTGAGCCGCCCACGAAGATGCCCTCCTCCCTGGTGAGACGACGCGCCATGCTGAAGGCATCCTTGTCGCTCACCGAGATGAACTCGTCGATCACGTCCATATCGAGTGTCGCCGGCACGCAATCCTGTCCCACGCCTTCGACCTTGTAGGGCGCGCCAGTGGGATGGCCTTCGCCCTTGCTCCGCCACATCTCCGCTAACACCGACCCCATCGGGTCGGCGGCGATGATCTGGATTTTCGGATTCCGACTCTTGAGATAGCGCCCCACCCCGCTGATGGTGCCACCAGTGCCAGCCGATGCAACGAAGTGCGTGATCCGTCCCTGCGTCTGTTCCCAGATCTCGGGACCCGTGGTGGCCACGTGGGCGGCCGGGTTCGCCGGATTCTCGAACTGGCCGGCGAGTACCGCACCGGGCGTTTCCCGGACAATGCGCTTGGCCATCTGCACATAGTTCTGCGGGTGATCCGGGGGTACGGCCGTGGGCGTGATGATCACCTCGGCGCCGAACGCTCTCAGCAGGCGTACCTTCTCCTGGGACATTTTGTCTGGCAACGTAAATATGCAGCGATATCCCTTGAGGGCCGCGGCGATCGCCAGACCAACACCGGTATTCCCACTGGTCGCTTCCACGATGGTACCACCAGCCTTGAGCGTCCCGGCAGCCTCGTGGGCCTCGATCATGGGCAACCCAATGCGATCCTTGACACTGCCACCCGGATTGAAGAAATCCGCCTTGCCGAGGATTGGCGTCCGGATACCCTTGGCGACCCGTGACAGATGGATGAGTGGCGTCCAGCCGATCGTCTCCAGGACGTTGCCATAGGGCGCACGGTGCCGCACGTGTTCTTCGGAAGACGACAAGGACGCAACGGGAGGCGTGGTGGCCATGGCAGGGAGGGACACGTAACGGGAGGGAAGGAGGGCGCATTTCCGCGCACGGCTACAATATCACACCGCCACACAGTTACGGACCATGGCGTCCGCATCCATGGTCTTCATGTCCATACCGCCCCGCATGCACTGCCGCACGCTCCTTCGCACTGCGTACGCACTGACAACACTACTTCCTGCAGCCTGCCGGTCGGGCGACGGGGAGGTTGGGCCCGGGCCCACGCCAACAGCCATTCGGGCCGAGGCCGGAAACCAGCAGACGGGCATCGTTGGAGCGGCGCTGGCCACCGCGTTGTCCGTGGTGGTGACAGACAAGGACAACAAGCCGATTGCTGGTCGCCGCGTGGACTGGAATGTGGCGTCGGGTTCGGGCTCGGTGTCACCAACATCCTCGACCACCAACAGCAGTGGCGTCGCCACCTCCCTGTGGACGTTGGGCACGACAGCGGGAACGGCGCGTTTGACCGCCCAGGTGACTGGAGTCAATCCCGTCACGTTCACCGCCACGGTGCTCCCTGGTGCTGCCACGATGATCGTGGCCATGCCGGATGCCGCATTCCTCGAAGTGGGCGACACCCTGCGGGTGCGTGGCAGCGTCCGCGATCAACACGGCAACCAGCTGCCCAATCAGACCATTACCTTCGCCTCCATCGATTCCTCCATCGTGGCGGTGAGCACGGTCGGGCTGGTGTCTGCGCGGGCGATTGGCTCCACCCGTATCGTGGTGTCCAGTGCAGGACACATCGATTCCGTGCCGATCACCGTGGGTCCGGCGGGATCCTCCATCTGTGGGACAATCCCGCCCAAGGGCCTGAGCATTGGAGAGGTCTTCATTCCGCCGGCCGGGACCTCGGGCGCCTCAGCCTGTATTGCCGGCCAGAACATCGCGAACGCCGAGTATGCCCTCACCCTGATCTCCACGACCACGGATTTCGGCGTCGCCAGCCCCATCGATGTCGTGGGTATTGGCACGGCGGCGCCGGTATTCGCCGCGCTTGCCGCACCCGCTGGTATCGAAAGTATGATCGGCGAGGGTACGGCACCGGAAAGCGGAACCATCGCGCCATTCGATGCCAACGCGCCGTTCGAGCGGCAGCGTCGTGTGATCGAGCGGCGGGAGCTCACCCCCTTGGCCGCAGATGCCCGAGCCTGGTACGCGGAACGCACCGCCAGTCCGTTGCGTGCCCAGATGGCGCGTGTTGAGGTCGGTGATGTCGTGAAGCTCAATGTCAATGCGACGCTGGCCTGCTCAGCGGCCGATACCCGCAAGGGTCGGGTGGCGGCTGTCGGTAACCGCGTTATGATCGTCACCGACAATGACAATCCGACAGGTGGCTACACCGACGCAGAGTACGCCGAGATCGCGGCGACGTTCGATACCCTGGTGTTCCCCATGGACACCGCCGCGTTCGGCGCGCCCAGCAACATCAGTGCATACGGGCGGATCATTCTCTTTTATACCCGCGCGGTGAACGCCCTCACGCCGGCCAATGCCGGCTATACGATCGGGGGTTTCTTCTTCTCGCGTGATCTCTATCCCAAGACGCCCCGCAACGGCCTGCAGGGCTGTGCGGCGTCGAATGAGAACGAGATGTTCTACCTGCTCGTGCCCGATCCCAACGGCACCGTCAATGGCAATCGGCGTTCGAAGAGTGAGGTGACCACCCTCAACCTTTCGACGATCGCCCATGAGTTGCAGCACCTCATCAATGCCTCGCGTCGGCTCTATGTGAACCCGGGTGCCGCGCTCAATGAGGTCACCTGGCTCGACGAGGGGTTGTCGCATGTGGCCGAGGAGATGTTGTACTTCCGTATGGGAGGCTTTACCTCACGCCAGAACCTGACCTTCACGGATATCGGTGGAACGACGGCCCGCGCCGATCAGTTCCGCTACTATGCGTCACAGAACTTCTCACGCTTCTACGGCTTCCTCATCGCGCCCGAGGTCAACTCGCCGTATGCACCCAACGATTCCTTGCCCACACGAGGGGCCATCTGGAACTTCCTGCGCTTTGCCGCAGCCCGGCAAGGCGAGAGCGGTGAAGCCGCGTTCTTCCGTGCGCTCGTCAATTCCAGGACCACTGGGCTGAACAACCTGCAATCTGTGCTGTCCGGCCCGCTCTTCGCCGATTATCTGCGGGACTGGACCGTGTCCGTGATCGCTGACGACTACTCGGCCACGACGACCACCGCACTGGGTGGGGCGTACACCAATCCGGCATGGAACTTCCGTGGCATCTATCCAGGTCTGCGATTCAGTGGAGGCCTGGCACTCGGAGTGTACCCGATCGCGACACGCTCACTTCGCAGCAATGCACCGCAGCGGATAACCCTGGCGGGAGGCAGCAGCAGCTATCTGCGGTTCAGCATCCCCGGCAGCGGGCGGGCGCGTATCACGATCTCGAACAATGGAACCATTCCACCGCCCACCTTGCGTTACGCGCTGGTTCGCTTGCGGTAGTCCGTCTGCGGGCAGCCACCAGCGATTGATCTGCGGTGGTCACCCGCAGGCACGTGTTCTTCGACACGTGACGGTGGCGCTGCGCACGATTACCGCAACTTGAGTCGGATCTCGTAGAGCTTCGGCCACAGCTTCCCCGTCACGAAGATTCGATCCTTGGCCGCATCGTACGCGATGCCATTGAGAACGTCTTCGTGCCCGGTGCGATCAATCTTGGGCAGAATGTTCGACAGATCGATCCAGCCAAGGACAGTGCCAGTATTGGGGTCGATGCGCGCAATGGAATCACTCTGCCAGACGTTGGCCCAGATCTCGCCCTTCACCCATTCCAGTTCATTCAGCGCTGCCACCGGTGTTCCGCGATCGGTAACGGCGAGGGTCTTGAGAACAGCAAAGGTCTTCGGATCACGCCAGACCAGACTCGATGAGCCATTGCTCATGATGAGCGCGGTGCCATCCGTTGTGAGCCCCCAGCCCTCGCCGTCATACGAGAAGGACCCGTTGCGCGTGAAGGTTTTCCAGTCGTAGGTGAAGGCCTTGCCGCTCTGCCAGGTGAGCTGATAGAGCTTGTCACCCAGGATGATCATGCCTTCGCCGAAATGCGGCACCTCGAGGGCCTGCTGCCGAAGCACCCGACCACTCGCCAGATCCACCTCCCGCAGCCCTGAACTGCCCACCTCACCGGTGCTCTCGAACAGGCGGTTTTCGTGCCACTGCAGGCCCTGCGTAAAGGCGGTGGGATCGTGCGGGTAGACGTTGACGATCTCGTAGGTGTACGTCGGCGCGCGAGGTGGCCCTGACACCGACCCGTCACTTTCGCTGGCAGCTCCCGTGTTGCCGTCACGACATGCGCCGAATGCTCCTGCGGTGCCCACCAACCCCATCGTTGCCAGGAGAATCATTACGGACCTGGCGCGGGAACAACGAACGGCGGAGAGCATCGGCATGGTCGGACCAGTGAACGTCAGGTTGGAGACGCTGACGACGAGGAGGTGTGGGAGGAACGGGACGAGCGTGTTGACGAACCTGTTGAAGATTCCACCCACAGACGGAGTTCGCGCAACAGGGCAATCAGATCACCGAGCTGATGATTGGCGTTGAGCCCGCTCGGACTGGGGAGCACCCAGAGGGCCGTGACGCCGAGGGTTTCCCGCTGCAGCCCGATGACGGCGTCGGGACGACTGAAGGCGTGGCGATATGCACCGATTCCCATGAACGCGACCACCGCCGGCCGGTATTGTGTCACGATGCGTCCAAGCCGCTCGCCACCTTTCAGATACTCCGCGCGGGACAGTTCCGACGCCGCGGCTGTGGTGCGCTGGACCATATTGGTGATGCCGTAGCCGAGTGCCAGCAGTTCGTGCTCATCCCAGGGAGCAAACAGGCGGGGCGTAAAGCCCGCACCATACAGGGCCGGCCAGAAGCGGTTGCCGGGTCGCGCGAAGTGATGGCCTACGGCCGCCGTGTAGAGGCCTGGGTTGATGCCGCAGAACAGCACCCGCAGATCGGACGCCAGGAGATCCGGAACCCTCCGATCAACAGCGGCCGCAATCTCTGCTCTGGTGGGCTTCTGCGGTACAGTGCTCACGGTTCCGCTGACAGGTGTGGCGCGACCCACTGGGCGTTCCTACCGTGGCCCATGCTGCGCGTCCTTCATCGATTGCTTGAGCGACGCCAGGGTCGTGAGTGCCTGCAGCGGCGTCATCTGTTCGGGCTCCAGTGCCTCCATGGCATCAGCCAGACGGGCAAGCGCAGGATCCACCGCGGGGGTGGGATCGCTGAAGAATCCCAGCTGATCTGCGTGAAGCTGCTGCCGAAGGCGCGGGCCGCGTCTGGTACTGGTTGGCGCCTGCATACCGTCGGCCGTTAGTCGTGCTGCCATCTGCTCACCCTCTCCCTCGAGCAGCGCCAGCACTTCCTTGGCCCGTGCAATGACTGGCGCGGGAAGCCCGGCAAGCCGCCCGACCTCGATACCATATGAGCGATCGGCACCCCCGGGGATCAGTCGATGCAGGAACAACACCCGATCGCCCACCTCACGTACGGCCACCGTGAAATTGCGAACGCCACTCAGTTCACTCGCCAGTTGTGTGAGTTCATGATAGTGCGTGGCAAACACCGTCTTACAGCCAATCACGTCGTGCAGGTGCTCGCTCACGCTCCAGGCAATCGAAACGCCGTCGTAGGTACTGGTGCCACG
Source organism: uncultured Gemmatimonas sp. (assembly GCA_964586985.1). Taxonomy (GTDB): domain Bacteria; phylum Gemmatimonadota; class Gemmatimonadetes; order Gemmatimonadales; family Gemmatimonadaceae; genus Gemmatimonas. The sequence continues at coordinate 12,721 of CAZPJX010000069.1, forward strand.
ACCGATCTCGTCGAGCAGGACCAGTGAGCGCCTGGTGGCCGTATGAAGAATCGCGCTCGTTTCGCTCATCTCCACCATGAACGTGCTCTGTCCGCGCACGAGATTGTCACTCGCGCCCACACGGGTGAACACCCGATCCACGATCGGCAATCGGGCCTCGCGAGCCGGGACATACATCCCCATCTGCGCCATCAACTGGATCAGACCGATCTGCCGCAGGATGGTACTCTTGCCCGCCATATTCGGGCCGGTGAGGACAATGAGGGAAGCATCGTCGCTGAACTGCAGATCATTGGGAATGAATTTCTCCCGCGGCATCATGCGTTCGACGACCGGATGTCGACCAGTACGGATCTCGAGCGCAAAGCCCTCATGGAGCACCGGGCGCACATACTGCTCGCGCTCGGCGACATCGGCAAAGCAGGCCAGTACGTCGATGGTCCCAACGCGGCGCGCCACCTGCTGCCAGCGCGTGATCTCCGCACCCACCGCACGGCGCAGACCTTCGAACAATTCCCGTTCGCGCGCCTCGATCCGTTCGGCGGCGTGCAGCACCTTTTCCTCGTATTCCTTCAGCGCCGGTGTGACATACCGTTCGGCGCCCGTCAGGGTCTGACGACGCTGGTAGTCATCGGGAACCAGATGCCGGTTGGCATTCGAGATTTCCAGGAAATACCCGAACACCCGGTTGTAGCCCACCTTGAGAGAGGCGATGCCCGTGCGGGCACGTTCTTGTTGCTGAATGGTGGCAATGGCATCCCGACCGCCATCACGCAGGGCCCGCAGCTCATCGAGCTCCGCATCCACACCGGGCGCGATCGTTTCATCCTCGCCGATCGCCAGCGGCGGCCTGGCCACGAGCATGGACACGAGACGCCCCGCGTGATCCGCGCCATCATCCCACTCATGCAGCAGCTCGGAAAGCAGCCCGCCGGCAACATCGTCGGCAGCACCCTCCGGCACACCGCCACTCCCATATTCACTCCAACGCGCATGGCTCGAAGGCGATGTCGTCAACATGTCACGCACCGACTTCGCCACCCGCGGCAACTGCACCAATGAATCGCCCAGGGCGCGCAACTCGCGGGGTGTGGCCCGTCCAGTCGCGGCTTTGCTCGCCAGGCGCTCCACATCGCGCACCCCGTCCAAGGCCTCTCGGAGCTCGGCCCGTCCCACGGGATCCTGCAGGAAGGCCGTGACCGCATCCAGCCGCTGCTCGATCATGCGCGGCTCGAGCAGCGGTGCCAATACCCATTGACGCAGCAGGCGCTGCCCCATCGGCGTGGTGGTACGATCGAGCACCGACAGCAGCGTGCCGGGCTTCTCGCGTCCCTGGTCCCCACGCAGGGACTCCACCAGCTCGAGGTTGCGGCGCGTCATTTCATCGAGGGGCATCACCCCGCCTGTGCGCTCGATGGTGGGGCGCGTGAGATGAGGTAGGCCACCGGGCTGCAGTTCCCTCAGGTACCGCAGCAACGCTCCTGCGGCCCCCACGGAAGCCGCATCGTCCGCACCGACGCCGAAGCCTTCGAGGCTCTGCACCTGGAACTGACGCGCCAGCTCGTCCGACGCCAATTGCACATCGAACTCCCAGCCATCGCGCAGCGTGACCAGCGCCTGCTCCACAACTCCGGCTGATACATCGGAAGCGGCGAAGGGACTGCTCTTCGCCAACAGGAGCTCCCGTGGGGCAAGCCGCGCCAGCACGGCCGGTGCATCACCCACGCTCGTTCCAAAAAGACGAAGCTCTCCGGTACTCACATCGGCAGCGGCGATACCCACCGGCAGGGCGTCCCGAGAAATCTCCCGGGAGACCTCTCGCGCCGTGGCCAACGCACAGACGTAGTTCGCGCGCGACCCGTCCAGAAGATCGTCGTCGAAGACCGCACCCGGAGTGATCGTCTCGATCACGTCCCGCTTCACGATGCCCTTGGCGAGCTTCGGATCTTCCACCTGCTCACAAATCGCTACCCGATGGCCCTGGCTCACAAGGCGGCGCAGATACTCTGCAGCCGCCTTCACCGGTATCCCCGCCAATGGAACGGCGGCAGCGCCCCCGTTGTTTCGGGCCGTCAATGTCAACCCAAGCGCACGGGACGCTATCTCCGCGTCCTCATAGAACATCTCGTAGAAATCGCCCATCCGAAAGAACAGGATCGCGTGCTGATGCCGGGCCTTGATCTCACGGTACTGCTGCATCAGCGGCGTGGCCGATGACGCAGCACTGCTCACGGGTCAATCTCCGCCACGAAGCCCGTCTGCCCCTGCTTCTTGAGCTTCGCCATTGCAGCGGTCGCCTCCGCGCGCGTCGCAAAGCGCCCCACACGCACGCGAAACGGCTTGCTGCTGCCATCGACGCGTGCGTCGATGCCGCGACGCTTGAGCGCCGACACGGAGGCATCCGCTTCCCGGCGCGTGGCAAAGGCGGCCAGTTGCACGCTGAAGCGGCCACTCGCCTTCGTCGCGGGTGGTGTCGTCGCCGCGTTCCCCGCGGATTCGGCCACCGTGGGAAGTGCAGAACTCGCAGAGGCGGGGGACATCGGCGCTGGGACAGCCACCGGCGCGGTCGCACCCGTCACCACAGATGTGCAGCGGCGACGAAGTTCATCCGCTTGCAAACGCAGTTCTCCCTCGGGAACCTGGGCCGCCGACAGTGCGTTCAGCACCTGGCATCCTCGCGGCAAATCCCGTTCGTCGAAGTAGCTGCGCACCAGCCAGATCGTACCGCGCGCAATCCGCGTGCTGTCGGGGAACTCGCGAACCACACGCTCGAAATACGGACGCGCGTCAGACGGATGCCCACGCAGCATATCCAGCTCACCCAAGCGCAGCAACGCATCCGGCGTGCGAGGCGAAAGCGGTGCTTCGATCACCAGGCGTTTCCAGTCGCGCTCTGCCTCGGAGATCCGTTCAGCAAGCACAGCGCGCCAATACAGCGCTTCAGCCAGATCAAAGCTGGCCAGCGGGGTTGACGACACGAGCGAATCGAGCACAGCGCGTGCCTCGGCGCCTTCTCCGCGTTCAAT
>CAZPJX010000070.1:0-15440 GCA_964586985.1 uncultured Gemmatimonas sp.
GCAAGTGCATCATGACACGGACGCGATACAAGGCTAGTGGAAGCCTCCCGGGAATGGAATGGGTGAGGCCGTGGAGACCGCTGCGTTGAGGGAAGCGCGGGGCTTGGTCCCGGTGGCCGGACCGGGAACGCGTCCGGGGTAGACTCGGGGTGTTGACGAAGGCGCGCGCTGAGGTCATCAGTCCGACCATGAGGTCCGCTCGCGAAGTCGTTCACGAAGTCGTTCACGACGATGCCTTTCTCGAAGCGCCGGCTGAACGCATCCCGGCCGACGATCTGCTGCGGGCGTCGATTCAGGTGGCGCTCGACGGCATGCAGGAGTCCGTGGTGTTGGCGGTCTCGGGCGGGAGCGATTCGATGGCGCTGCTCTTCGCCATGGTTCGCTGGGCGCCTGAGCGGATCGCGGCGGTCGCCACGTTCGACCATGGTACGGGCATGTACGCCACCGACGCTGCGTCGCTGGTAGCGGCGGAAGCCCGGCGCCTTGGGCTCACCGTCATTCGGGAACGGGCGCGCCGCGTCGGGGCGAGTGAGGCCGCATGGCGGCAGGCACGCTGGGGCTTCCTGGACCGGGTGGCGCGTGGTTTCCACGCCCGCGTGGCCACCGCACATACGCGCGACGATCAGGTGGAAACCATCGTCATGCGTCTGTTGCGAGGGAGTGGCGCGCGGGGCTTGGCCGCGCTGGCCGCCACATCACCCGTCGTGCGTCCGTGGCTGGGCGTTTCGCGCGTTGAACTGGTGCGCTGGCTCGAGAGCGAGCGACTTCCCTTTCTCGACGACCCCATGAACGCCTCGCGCTACTTCCTCCGTGGACGTATTCGGCACGACATGCTGCCGGCTCTCGAGCGGGCCTCGCCCGGTTTCCGCGATGCGATGCTGGCCCTGGGCGAGCGCGCGGCTCAGTGGCGGCGTGATGTGGACGCCTACCTCGACGCCTGCGGCGTGCGCTCCGGTGAGTCCGGACACCGCGCCAGTCTGCCGGTCGAGGTGTTCGATCGCACGACCGAAGACGGGCTCGCGGTGCTCTGGCCGGCTCTGTGCGCCCGTGCCGGCGTGACCCTCGATGCGCACGGAACCCGTGCCGCCGTTCGGTTTACCAGCAGCCAGCGCCGGGGGGCGTATATCACGCTGGCCGGCGGTGCGACCATCACGCGGACGCACGAGGACGGCACGGACGTGTTCGCCGTGCGGTCGTTGGCGGCGGTGGCGGCCACCGGGGAGTGGGCGGGTGATGCGGCGGCCATGCCGCGGCGGGTTGGCCGCTGGCGGTTCCGTCGGTTGGCAGGTCCACCGCTGGAGCAGGATGCCTGGCATTACGGGTTGCCGGCCGGTGCGCCGGTCGTCGTCCGCCCGTGGAGGGACGGCGATCGCATTCGCAGCGCCGGTATACCAGCAGGGAGGCGTGTGACTCGGTACTTTACGGAGTCGCGGGTTCCCGTCCCTGATCGGCCGAAGTGGCCGGTCGTGCTGGTCGACGACGAGGTGGTGTGGGTTCCCGGAGTCTGCCGCGGTCTCGCGGTTCCGTCCCGATCCGGTCGATCGGAGTTGATCTGGTATCGGTGTGAGCGCGAGTTTGACTGAACAGCGACGTGATGCCCGTACGGAGCTCCGCCCGGACCTCCGTCCGGACCCTCGGCTCGATGGCCGTGCCATGAAGCGCGTGGTCTTCGACAGCGACGCGATTGCCGCACGTGTCGAGGCGCTGGGCGCGGAGATCACGTCGGCGTATCCCGAAGGGGATCTGCTCGTGCTTGGACTCCTCAAGGGAAGCTTTATCTTTCTCAGCGATCTGGTCCGCCACATCAACCGTCCGTTGCAGGTGGATTTCCTCGTGGCGTCCTCCTACGGCGATGCGATGGAATCCACCGGTGTCGTCCGGCTGCTGTACGATCCGGAAACCGAGCTCGAAGGGAAGCACATTCTCCTGGTCGAGGACATCGTCGACTCGGGCCGCACGCTGAATCGCCTCATTGAACTGCTCGAGGCCCGTCGTCCCCGTTCGTTGGAGATCTGTGCGCTGCTGCACAAGCACATCGCCACCGAACTGCACCACCCCACGCGGTTCGTCGGGTTCGACGCACCGCATGAATTCCTTGTCGGTTACGGCCTCGATCACGCCGAGAATTTCCGACATCTTCCATACGTCGCCAGTCTGCAGTAAGGCGGTCACCCATGGCACCCAACATGACGCCCGCGCCGAAGAAGCCCAACAACAACTGGGGGCGCTGGTCCAAGACGCTTTCGTTCTGGATCCTCGTGATCCTGATTCCCGTGGCCTTCCTGTCGTATGGAAACGGCCGCGAAGCCCAGGCGCCTGAGATCGGCTATTCGGACTACCGCCAGCAGCTCGAGGCGGGAAACATCAAGTCGGCCACGTTCCAGTCCGACAACGTCCTCATCGGACAATTCAATCAGCCCGTTCGCGTGCAGAACCAAGAGGCCAAGCGCTTCACGGTGCGCATGGTGCAGGGCTCCCTGGCGGCAGAGCAGGATCGCCTCTATGCGCGTGGCGTCGCCACGGCGTCGCAGGAGCCGCGGTTCAATGCCGGCAGTTTCCTCATCACCATGCTCCCGTACCTCCTGCTCATCGGATTCTGGATATTTCTGTTCCGGCAGATGCAGGCGGGGGGCAACAAGGCATTCTCCTTTGGCAAGAGCAAGGCCAAGCTCCTGAGCGGTGACACGCCAAAGGTCACGTTCGCCGACGTGGCGGGTGCTGATGAGGCCAAGGTCGAACTGCAGGAGATCATCGAGTTTCTGAAGGATCCGCAGAAGTTCACGCGGCTCGGTGGACGACTCCCCAAGGGCGCGCTGCTCGTCGGGCCGCCGGGCACGGGGAAGACGTTGCTGGCCAAGGCCGTGGCCGGTGAAGCCGGCCGCCCCTTCTTCAGCATGTCGGGTTCCGACTTCGTCGAGATGTTCGTCGGTGTTGGTGCGTCGCGCGTGCGCGATCTCTTCGAGCAGGGGAAGGCACACGCGCCCTGCATCATCTTCATCGACGAGATCGACGCGGTGGGTCGCCACCGTGGCGCGGGCCTCGGCGGTGGTCACGATGAGCGCGAGCAAACGCTGAACCAGCTGCTCGTGGAGATGGACGGTTTCGAGTCCAACGATGGGGTCATTCTCATTGCGGCGACCAACCGGCCCGACGTGCTCGATCCGGCACTCCTGCGTCCTGGCCGTTTCGATCGCCAGATCGTTGTCGATGCCCCCGACCTGCGCGGCCGGGAAGGCATCCTCAAGGTGCATCTGCGCAACAAGCCCATCGCCGATGACGTGAGTGTCACTTCGCTGGCCCGTGGAACACCGGGTATGGCGGGTGCCGATCTTGCGAATCTCGTGAATGAGGGGGCGCTGCTGGCGGCGCGCAAGAATCACGAGAAGATCTGGATGAGTGACCTCGAGGAAGCCAAGGATCGCGTCATGCTTGGCGCCGAGCGCAAGTCGCTGGTGATGAAGGAGGAGGAACGCCGCCTCACCGCGTATCACGAGGCGGGGCACGCCGTCTGTGCGATGATGGTGCAGGGCAACGATCCCTTGCATAAGGTGACCATTGTCCCACGTGGTCGGGCGCTCGGTATTGCCTTCACGTTGCCGGAGGATGATCGCGTCTCGGTGACCCGCGAGCAGCTGGAAGCGCGGCTGGCGATGGCGTACGGTGGGCGGGCGGCGGAAGAGATCGTGTTCGGCCGGAACCGGGTCACCACGGGTGCAGCCAGCGATATTCAGCAGGCCACCAACATTGCGCGGCGCTACGTCACGCAGTGGGGTCTGTCCGATACCATCGGGCCGATCCTCGTTGGTGACAACGAACAAGAGCTGTTCCTGGGGCGCGAGATCCAGTCGCGCCGCGAGGTGTCTGAGCAGACGTCACAGGCAGTCGATGCAGAGGTGCGTCGCGTCGCCTTCGAGGCGCATGCGCGCGCGGTCTCGGTGTTGACCGAGCACCGCCCCCTGCTCGATGCGGTGGCTGGCGCACTGTTGGAACGGGAGACACTTTCGCGCGAGGACATCCTGCTGCTCAAGGACGGCAAGCCACTGCCGCCGCGTCTTGAGCCGGCCCTCTCCTCGCCACCGGACCAGTCGTTCAGCCAGACCTCGGCTCCGGCGCGTCCGGTCACGCCACCCCTGCTTGGTGGACCAGAGATCGCGCCGGCATAAGCGCTCGCGCGCTCCATTCGCCCCCAGTGCTTCGTGGCCACGAAATCCGCAGGAGTGATGGCAGAACCCCAGGCGGCGCGAAATACTCGAGAGGGCAGGAAGCCACGCCGGCACGCAATGCGCATGCCGGCGTGTGCCGTTGCTGCCGGTGTCACCACGGTGGTGCTGTTTACACTCTATGCCGCAACGGCGGCTCCGGATCTGACGTTCTGGGACGCGAGTGAACTGACTACGGCAGCACATACGCTGGGTATCCCTCATCCCCCGGGAACGCCGCTCTGGGTGCTGTTCGGGCGTGTGGCCACATGGGTCTTTCAGTCTCTGAATCCCGCACGCGCGACGACAATGCTCTCGGTGCTGGCGGGGGCGCTGACCGGTGGCGTGGGTGCGTGGCTTGCCACCCGATGGCTCGGTGCGCGTGGCGCCGTGATTTCTGCGGTCCTGGCCGGCAGCATGTATACGGTGTGGAATAACGCCACCGAAACCGAAGTGTACCCGGTGGCGCTCCTGGTGAGTGTCCTGCTGCTGGCCGTGGGTGAGAAGGCTGGCCGCATTGGAACTGAGGACGGCCAGCGTCGGCGCTTGCGTGGGCTCATGGCATTCATCGCGGGCCTTGCCATTCCTTTGCATCTCAGCGTCTGGGTGGCACTGCCAGCCGCCATGGCCTTTGCCTGGCGGGGCAGTCGACCATCCAGAGCGGATGTCGCGGCATGGCTGCTGCTGGCGCTCCTCGGCATTTCAGCCGTGGCCACCCTGCCGATCATGGCCGCGCAGCATCCGGCACTGAACTCCGGGAATCCTGTTTCCCTCGATGCGCTGCTTGCCGTGCTGCGTCGGGAGCAATACCAGGTGGCGGGGCTCTGGCCGCGGCAGGCGCCCCTGTGGCTGCAGGTCGGTAACCTGCTACAGTGGGCTGACTGGCAGGTGGCCTTGGGATTGCAGCCCCGATCGGTTCCTTCGCTCTCCCGTTCGGGGCTGAGCGTACTGTTCCTCTGGCTGGCCGTGTTGGGTGGCAGGCGGCTGTGGCACCACGAGGCGCGGGTGGCGCGCGCCATGCTGCTGCTGGTGGTCTCGGCGTCGTTCGGGGTGGTCCTTTGGCTCAACATGCGCATGGGGCCGAGCTACGGAGGAGCATTCGTTTCCGCTACAGCCATGCATGAGGCGCGTGAACGCGACTACTTCTTCGCGCTGGCATTCTGGGGGTGGGGCATGTTGGCCGGTGCTGGCCTCGTGGCGGTCAGCGCCAGATTGCGGCGCGCATGGCGCCCTGGCGTTCTTGCCAACAGCCTCGCTGTGCTGCCCTTGTTGGCCGCGGCGATCCCGATGGTCGTGAACCGTCCGCTGCTCGATCGGACGCGGGAGCCGGCGGCGACACTGCCGCGAACCTATGCGCGTCTGTTGCTCGATGCGGTGCCTCAGCATGGCGTCCTCGTCGCAGCGGGCGACAATGACACCTTTCCGCTTTGGTATCTGCAGCAGGTCGAGGAGTATCGCGCCGATGTGACGGTGGTGACGGTTCCCCTGCTTGGTGCGACGTGGTATCGCGCGCAACTGGCAGCGGTGGGTCTCTTGGGACCTGATGCAGTGGAGGTCTGGCCTGGCATGCCGGCGGTGCTCCAGTCGGTCATGGCGCATGTGGACTTGAAGCAACGACCACTTCGGGTGAGTACACTGCTCGAGCGGCGGGAGCGCATGCTCCTGGACAGAACCCGGGGCTGGGCGCTCGAAGGGTTGGTGTATGCGCCGACATCGACCCTCTCACCCGGTTCCACCGGTCTGGATGCCGCGGCCCTCCGCCGGAGCCGTGCTTCGACACCGCCATCGGCTCTTGTGCCTCTTCCGGTCGGTGCGGATCCGGCCCTGATCCTCGCGCAGGACCTGCTGCGCTGCAATACCGTAGAGCACCTGACGGATTCGTTACTTGTGTCGGGGTGTAGTGGGTTCTAACCTTATGTGTTATGCCAATTTCGGGCCATCTCGGGACAGCCGGTTCCCCTTCCGATGTACCGCGTCGTCCGGAAGCCTACGGGGACCTTCCGAGCGCGGTCGCAGAGGTGCGTGAGCGCATCGCGGTGGCGAGGCAGCGTGGCGGTCATGGGCAGGAGGTGACCCTTATCGCCGTGACCAAGACGCACGGACCCGAGGCGGTGGAGGCGGCGTTCGCGGCGGGGGTACTTCATGTGGGTGAGAACAAGGTGCAGGAGGCCGAGGCCAAGATGGCGCAGGTCTCGGTGCCCGTCCGATGGCATCTGATCGGGCACTTGCAGCGCAACAAGGCCCGGAGCGCCCTGCGTTTCGACCTGGTGCATAGCGTCGATAGTGAACGATTGGCGGTGGCGCTGCACGAGGCGGCGCGGAAGGCGGACCAATCGCTCGACGTGCTGTTGCAGGTGAACGTGATTGCGGAGGAAAGCAAGGGCGGGGTGGCACCCGTAGAGGTGGCACCACTGGCCGAGCGACTGCATCAGTTGTCCGCGCTTCGTGTGCGCGGGGTCATGACAATGGCGCCGTTCGATGCCGACGAGTCGGTCCTGCGCGCGGTGTTTGCAGGGGCAAGGGCGGCGCGTGCGGCGTTGCGCCAAGGGGGACACGTGGCCGAGTGGTTGAGTATGGGGATGTCCGGAGATTACGAGATTGCTGTCGAAGAAGGGGCCACCCACGTGCGGTTGGGGACGGTGCTTTTTGGCAGCCGCAGCTGATCAGACGCACGCCAACGTGGTACGGGACCGGGGATGAGCGACGAGCACTTTCAGGGATTTCACCTCACGGCACTCGACGTGCGCCGCTACGATTTCGGCAACGCACTGCGCGGGTACGATCGTGCCCGTGTCGATCAGTTTCGTGACCAGGTGGCGGAGGAGCTCGAGCGTCTCGCGCGAGTGAATCAGGAGCTTGAAACGAAGGCCCGGAATTTTCACGAACAGCTCAAGTCCTTTCGTGATCGCGACAAGGCGCTCAACGAAGCGCTCGTGAGCGCACAGCAACTGCGTGGCGATATCCGGGAGCAGGCCGAGCGCGAGGCGCAGCTCATCATTCGCGAAGCGCAGGGAGAGGCCGAGCGCCAGCTACAGGCGGTGCGGGACGAAGTGCGCCGCGCCGAAGAGGAGTTGCAGGCACTCTGGCGCAAGCGGCGCACCTATCTGGCCCAGTTGCGGCATGCGCTCGAACGTCAGCTCAGTGAGCTCAACGCCGTCGAACCGGAGGCCGTGCCCGACTTCACGACGCCGCGCTCCTCGACGGCGCAGCGCGGTGACCCCGCGGTGACACGCGAGTTGCGGGATCTGCAGGAATTGCCACCGCGCCCGGCGGCGCCGACACCCTCGTGGCTGGATGCCGTGGAGGATGGGCAGTGACGCATGTGCCAGGCGCACGCCCGCAACTGCAGTATACGCAGGAGCACACAGCGGTCTCGCTGTCGCATCCGGCGCTGGGGTTGCATGCCCGTGAGCGAGTGGAAGCCTGCGCCCTCGCCGTGCGTCGGCGTTTCCCGCGTCCCATCGATGCCGCCATCATCCTTGGCACCGGCCTGGGGGCACTTGCCGACGAGATCCAGGTGGAGCAGGTCATCGATTACCACGATCTTCCCAATTTCCCGCTGTCCACGGTCGAATCCCATCGGGGGCGTCTGCTCTGCGGCACCCTGAGCGGGAAGACGGTGATCGCCATGCAGGGGCGGTTCCACCGGTACGAGGGGTATTCGCTCCAGCAGGTCACCTTCCCGGTGCGCGTGCTGCGGGCGTTGGGCGCATCGACGCTGATTGTCAGTAATGCCTGCGGCGGCATGCATCCGCTCTGGGCCCCTGGTGACCTCATGCTCATTGCCGATCACATCAATCTGCTCGGCGACAATCCGCTCATCGGCCCCAACGACGACACCCTTGGCCCGCGATTCCCGGACATGTCGGCGCCGTACGATGCCACGCTGCGTGCGCTGGCGCGCGAGGTTGCCCGTGCGCAGGGTATTGCGCTGCGCGAAGGCGTCTACGTGGCGGTGCAGGGTCCCAACCTGGAGACTCGCGCCGAGTACCGGTTCCTGCGTGGTATCGGTGCCGATGTCGTGGGGATGTCCACGGTGCCCGAGGTGATCGTGGCCGTGCATGGCGGCATGAAGGTGCTGGGCCTGTCGATTGTCACGGACCAGTGCCTTCCTGACGCGCTGGAGCCGGCGCGCCTGGAAGACATCGTCGCCGTGGCGCGGGCTGCCGAGCCCAGTCTCTCGACCGTCGTCACGGGCGTGCTGGCTCAGTTGTAGTTGCCTCCTCGCGCTCACCGCGCCTGTTGTCTTGCCGATCGTCAATTCCGTGGTTCCGCCTCTCATCGATTCCCTGCGTACATGACTGTGCCGCCGGACGCCGTTCCGTTTCCGTTGCTTCCCGACTCCAGCGCCGATGCGCTGGAAACGGCATTGCTCGCCCAGTGGGAAGGCGAGCAGTTGTTCGAACAGACTCAGGCCGCACGTGCTGGCGGGAAACCCTTCGTGTTTTTCGAAGGCCCGCCGACGGCGAATGGACGTCCCGGGATCCACCATGTGTTCTCGCGCACGCTCAAGGATCTCTTCTGTCGGCACCGGGCGATGCAGGGATATTTCGTGCCACGCAAGGCCGGTTGGGACACGCACGGCTTGCCGGTGGAGATCGAGATCGAGAAGGAGTTGCAACGCGAGGAGGCCGCGCGCCTGGGTGTCGATCCCAGCGAGATCGCGAAGCTGGGCGGTAAGCAGCTCATCGAGCAGGTTGGCGTGGCGGAGTTCAATCGCCGATGCCGAGAGAGTGTGTGGAAGTATCGCGGCGAGTGGGAGAAGCTCTCACGGCGCACGGCGTACTGGCTGGATTATGCGAACCCGTATGTCACCTACTCGCACGATTTCGTGGAGAGCGTGTGGTGGGCGTTGCGCACGCTGCACGACAAGAACCTGCTGACACGCGGGCACAAGATTCTGCCGTACTGTGCACGCTGTGGCACCGCCCTGTCGAGCCACGAAGTGGCGCAGGGGTATGATGACGTGGAGGACCCGAGTGTCTATGTGGCACTCGATCTGCTTGATGCGCAGGGCCAGGCACCTGCGACACGGCGGCGCATTCTCGTGTGGACGACCACGCCCTGGACGCTGGTCTCCAACGTCGCGCTCGCGGTGCATCCGGATCTGGCCTATGTGGAGCTCCGGAAGCGGAGTGGCGCGGAATGGACCATCATTCTCGCGGAAGCTCGGGCGGGCGGCGTGCTGGGTGCCGACTGGTCGGACCGCTGGGAGGTTGTGCAAACCTTGAGTGGCCGCGACCTCATGGGACGTCGTTATCGGCGTCCCCTGGACTGGGTTCCCTACCCGGCAGAGGGTCGGCACGAGGTGATTGTCGGCGAGGATTTCGTTTCGGCCGACGACGGATCGGGCGTGGTGCACATGGCGCCGGCCTTCGGGGCCGACGACTACGCTGCCGCGCAGCGTCACGGACTTGCGTTTCTGCAGCCGGTGAATGCGCGAGGCGAGTTCGTGGACGGCGTGCCGGATGTGGCCGGTGTCTTCGTGAAGCAGGCGGACGCTCACATCCTGGAAGTGCTCAAGGCACGCGATGTGTTGTGGAAGGCCGGTACCTTCGTGCACGCATATCCGCATTGTTGGCGCTGTCGGACTCCGCTGCTGTACTACGCGCGCGGCTCCTGGTTCGTGCGCACAACGGCCGTGCGCGAACAACTCCTGGCGCGCAACGCGCTGGTGAACTGGAATCCGCCCGAAGTCGGGTCCGGGCGATTTGGAGAGTGGCTTTCCAATAACGTGGACTGGGCCATTTCGCGGGATCGGTACTGGGGGACCCCGCTTCCGGTGTGGATCAACGATGAGGATCCGACGGAGGTGGAGGTCATCGGCAGTTATGCCGATCTGGCACAGCGCATCGGACGGCCACTTCCAGACGACTTCGATCCGCACAAACCGCACATTGACCAGTACACCTGGCCATCCCCGAGCGGGAAGGGCACCATGCGACGGGTGCCCGAGGTGATCGATACCTGGTTTGATTCGGGGTCGATGCCCTTTGCGCAGTGGCACTACCCGTTCGAAAACCCGGAGATCGTTCAGGCGCAGTATCCGGCCGACTACATCTGCGAGGGTGTGGATCAGACCCGTGGCTGGTTCTATTCACTGCTCGCGATTGCGACCACGCTGGGGGATGCGCTGCCGAACAACGGCGACGATCAGGCAGCGCCGTATCGCAGCGTGGTGGTGAACGACCTGGTGCTCGATGCCCAGGGCCAGAAGATGTCAAAGAGCCGGGGCAATGTGGTGAATCCCTGGGAGGTTCTGGAGCGACACGGGGCGGACGCCGTGCGCCTGTTCCTCGTGGCATCGAGTCAGGTCTGGGTGCCTCGGCGTTTTGACGAGAACGCCATTCGGGAGACGGCCGGGCGGTTCCTGCTCACGGTGCGGAACGTCTACAACGGAATCTTTGCCCAGTACGCCAATTTTGGGTGGCGACCGAGCGCCCTCGACCCGCGGGTGGAGGACCGATCGGCGCTCGATCGCTGGGTGCTCTCGCGCCTGACGCAGGTCGAGCGAGAGGTCAACGGGTACATGAACACCTACGATGCCACGCTGGCCGCGCGTCGGATCATGCAGTTCGTGGACGACGACGTCTCGAAGTGGTACGTCCGTCTCTCCCGAGCCCGTTTTTATGATGTGGAGAGCGCCGACAACCGGGCGGCATTTGCCACGCTGCATGAAGTCCTCGTGGTCACCTGCAGGCTGCTGGCGCCATTCGCCCCATTCGTGACGGACGCGCTGCACCGTGCGCTCGCGGGAACCTCTGTGCATCTGGCGAGTTACACGCGGGAGACACCGACGCCCGTGGATAGCTCCCTCGAGACGGCGATGCAGGACCTGCGGATTCTGGCAGGGCTGGCCCACGCGGCGCGTGATGCTGCCGATGTGAAGGTGCGCCAACCGCTGCCATCGCTGCAGTGCATGGTGCCCGGAGACGCGGCACCGGTTGCCGCACTGGGGGCATTGCTGGCGGCTGAACTGAACGTGAAGCGAGTGGAGTTCGTGACGTCCACCGATGCGCTGGTGTCGTTGGAAGCGAAAGCCAACTTCCGGAGCCTGGGGAAGAAATTCGGCAGGGAGACGCCACTGGTCGCTGAGGCCGTGGCCTCGATGTCGGTGGACCGGCTGCGGCAGTTGGCGGCCGGCGAGACCGTCTCGATCGAGGTTGAGGGTATTGCCCGCTTGATTGCGCCGGAGGACCTGACCATCATCCGGCGCGCGTCGGGAGCGGCGGTGGTGCAGGAACAGGCGGGGTATGGGGTGGCGCTCGATCCCACCATGACCCCGGCCCTGCGGGCCGAGGGTCTGGCGCGGGAAGTCGTGAGTCGGGTCCAGCGACTGCGCAAGGACTCCCAGCTGGCTGTCAGTGATCGCATCCGGGTCGCCGTGGCTGGGGACGAAGAGTTGGAAGGTGCTGTGCTCGCACATCGCGAGCACATCGCCCAGGAAGTGCTCGCCGTGCAGGTGCTGCTCGGCGGGGAATCAGGGTCGCCGTTCTCGGGCGGTGGAGACGGCAGCACGTGGACTGCAACGCTGACGGCGGATGTCGATGGGCATCCCCTGCGGTTGGCGCTCACCAAGGATGGGTCGTGATGGCTGAATCGAAGACGACGTCGACGAAGGACGTGAAGAAGCCGAAGCCGATGCCGAAGAAGCAGCTTCAGCATTTCGAGAAGCGACTGCTCGATGAGCGCAAGCGCGTCCTCAAGGAACTCGGGCATCACGGCGAGGCCTTCGGGCCGAACGGTGAGGCCGATTCGGGCGATACCAGTGCCTATTCGTTCCATATGGCCGATCAGGGTACTGACGCGATGGAGCGTGAGAAGGCCTTCCTGTTCGCATCGAAGGAGGGGCGTTTCCTCTGGCACATCGACCAGGCCCTGCGTCGGTTGTACAAGGCCCCAGAGACCTTCGGCAAGTGCCACCAGTGTGGCGAGGACATCGCGTTCGAGCGTCTCGATGCGCTGCCCAATGCGCGATACTGCATCGCGTGCAAGCAGCGCGAGGAAGACTCCAAGAAGAGCTGACGTGAAGCTCCTTGCCGCAGGTCCGGTATTTCTGGTGGTGCTGATCCTCGATGTGATCACCAAGGCGGTGGCGGTGTCTGTTCTGGCACCGTCCGGCGCGCCTGTGTCCGTGGCCGGTGAGTGGTTTCGGTTTGCGCTGGTGTACAATCCGGGAGCGGCCTTCGGGCTGCATCTTGGCGCCTACTCCCGCTGGCTGTTCATGGCACTCACCGGTGTGGCCTTGGTGGTGCTCTGGCGCCTCTTCCGTCAGGCGGCGGAGAACGATCTCCAGCGGGTGCTCGCTATCGCCCTCGTAGCGGCTGGGGCGATCGGGAATGTCATCGATCGGGTTCGCTCGGAACGCGGGGTGGTGGACTTCATTGACATCGGTGTGGGCACGTCTCGCTGGCCGACGTTCAATGTGGCGGATATCGCCGTCAGTAGCGGCGCGGTGCTGCTCGCTCTGGTGTTGTGGCGTGAGGAACGGGCGCTCGCTGCGGCAGGCGAGGGGCCGGCGGATGTTCCAGCAGACGCGTCATAGCTCGTTGTACGGATCTTTCGAATGAAGCCCCATCCCAGAGCCGCTGCGGCATCGGCGGTGCTCTCCGACGCCCCGGTCGCAGCCGCTACGCTGCCCTTCTGGCTCATTGTTGCGGTGGTCGTGGGCATCGACTTTGTGACGAAATCGCTCGCGGTCGAGCATCTGACGCCCCGCCACATCCCGCACCCCATCATTGGTGACGTGCTGCGGTTCACGCTGGCCTATAATCCAGGCGCGGCGTTCGGCATGCACCTGGGTCCTGCGTCACGGTGGATCTTTTCGGCGCTCGCCGTGACGATCGTCTCGGTGTTGCTCAAGGCCACAGCAGACCTTACCCGCCAGTCTCGCCTCGCCGCCGTCGGGGTCCCCATTGTCGTTGGCGGGGCGATCGGGAACCTCATCGATCGGATCCGCATGCGCGAGGGGGTGGTCGATTTCATCGATATTGGCATTGGATCGACGCGCTTCTGGACCTTCAATGTGGCCGATACGGCGGTGACGGTGGGGGCCGCCTGCCTCATCCTGGCCCTGTGGGAGCATGACCGGCGGGAGCAGGCTGCTGCGTCGCAGTCCTGACAGCATCTGATGTCCGACGAACATGCCGGCGTCTCCGAGTTCACGGTGGGCTTTGCCGCCGGCCGGCGACTCGATCTCCTCGTGGCCGATCACGCCTCGCTTTCCCGTACCCAGGCCGCGACACTCATTGCGAATGGCCTGGTCCTGGTGAACGGGGCTCGGGAGAAGGCGTCGTACAAGGGTGCAGCGGGTGATCGTGTCCAGGTGACCATCCCGCCGCCGCCCGGTCGGGACATGATTCCCGAAAAGATCCCCCTCGACGTGGTGTACGAGGATGAGCATCTCCTCGTGGTGGACAAGGCTGCCGGCATGGTGGTGCACCCGGCGCCTGGGAACTGGACCGGCACCCTTGTGAATGCACTGCTGGGCCGAGGTGAGCCACTCGCCGATGGAGGCGGAGAGGAACGAGCCGGTCTGGTGCATCGGCTCGACAAGGACACGTCGGGGCTGCTGGTCGTCGCCAAACAGGATGCCGCGCACCGACTCCTGAGCAGTGCCATTGCCGCGCGCCAGGTGACGAGGCGGTATGCGGCAGTCTGCTGGGGGCACCTCGCCGAGGATCGCGTTACCGTGGAGAAGCCCATCGCGCGGGACCCGCGAGACCGAACGCGCATGGCGATCGTCCAGTCGGGGAAGTCCGCTCGGACAGACTTTCTACGGCTCGCCCGCTTCGAGGCAGTGGATCTGCTGCGCGCGCACCTGCACACTGGGCGCACGCACCAGATCCGAGTGCATCTGGCCTCAACGGGTCATCCGGTGGTCGGAGATGACACCTACGGCGGCGGCGGCGGGCGACGACTGGCGGTCCTGCCGCCACGTCGGCACTTCCTGCACGCTGCCTGGCTTCGGTTTCGGCATCCGATGACTGGAGACGTCCTCGACCTGCGCTCACAGCTCCCGACGGACCTGCGCACGTCGCTAGCGGCTCTCAGCGACATGCCGGAGTTGGCGAACCATCCGGATCCCCTCGATGTCTTCCACTTCTATCGCGACGCCTGATCCCTTCGCATCCGATGACCAGCACCCCCTTTGGCTGATCGTGCGTTCCGGGGATGCGCTGCTGGGCATCCCCGTGACCCAGGTGAAGGAGGTGGTGCGCGCCACTGGCATCCGGCCCGTTCCCGGTACGCCGATCATTCAGGCGGGCATCGTCAACGTCCGGGGCGGGATCGTCACGGTGCTGGATCTGCTGGCGCTCCGGACCGGCGTGCGTGCCGTCGCGCCCGGCTCGATCGTCCTGTTGGAGGACGGCAGCCAGATCATCGGACTCGCCGTCGATGCCGTGCACAACGTACGCCAGATCGACGAGGACTCCTCCGCACCGGGGACAGAGGAACTCGCGAGGGCCGATTCCATCGTGCCCCTCGATGCCGTTGCCTTGTGCAGGCGACACCTGCGCGCGGTGTGAGGCGCATATGAGGCGAACAGCGGGACGTCGGTGAGCCCCAGGCGAGGAGAGGGAACGGTGAGTCGGACAGTACTGATCTGCGACGATGCGATCTTCATGCGCACCATGGTTGGGGACATCCTCACCCAAGCGGGCTATGAAATTGTTGGTGAGGCGGAGACGGGCGTTCAGGCGGTGGAGAAGTACAAGCACCTCCGTCCGGATCTCGTGACCATGGATATCGTCATGCCCGACATGGGCGGTATCGACGCGGTGCGGGAGATCACGAAGCACGATCCGACGGCCAGGATCCTGATGTGCAGCGCCATGGGTCAGCAGGCCCTGGTTGTGGAGGCCATTCAGGCTGGAGCCCGGGACTTCGTGGTGAAACCGTTCCAGCCGAGTCGCGTGCTGGAGGCCGTGCATCGCGTGCTCGCGGCCTGACGCGTGCCATCGCACGCCGTCTAGTCGCTGGCTCCCCCTTCCATGAATGCGGCCCGGTACGCCGCACTCTTTCAGAGTGAATCGCACGAGCACCTCGACGAACTCGACGTCGCGCTGCTCGCTCTTGAACGAGTGCCGGATTCCACCGAGGCCGTCCGTCACCTGGCGACGCTGTTCCGGAGCATGCACACCATCAAGGGCATGGCCGCGGCCATGTCCTATACTGGTGTAGAAGCACTCGCACACGCTCTGGAGTCGCGTTGTGAACCGTTGCGGAGCGGAAGTGAGC
>CAZPJX010000071.1:0-15278 GCA_964586985.1 uncultured Gemmatimonas sp.
TTCTCCTCGACATGAAAAAGCGCGATGATGATGAACGGCAGCGTTTGCAGAATCACCCGGCCAGGCCCTCGAAGGCTGGCAAAGAACAACCCCTCCCCGCCGAACAGGGCCGTCTTGATACCCGGGACCCGTTGGATGTCGTAGTCGACACTCGGCTGAAGCGCCACCAGACAGCCGGTATCCACCCGCAGTGACTCACCCGGCGCGAGATCCAGGATATGCAGGGAGCCGGAGGCGTGGAGAAAGGCGAGGCCATCCCCTGACAGCTTCTGCAGGATGAATCCCTCGCCGCCGAAAAATCCGGCTCCGATACGGCGCGTGAATGCGACGGAAATGTCCACGCCACGCGCCGCGCAGAGAAAGGAATCCTTCTGGGCGAGGATCGTACCGCCCCAGTCCCGTGGGTTGAGCGGCACGATCTTTCCGGGATAGGGCGCCGCAAAGGCGACATCCGCCCGCTGCCTGCTGTCATTGCCGAACAGCGTGACGAAGAACGAATCCCCCGCCAGCACGCGCTTGCCGGCTCCGACAAGCTTTTCGAACACGCCCCCCGATCGCGCGTTCGGATCGAGCGTGGTCGCCATGGTGATGCCTTCGCGCATGAACATCATCGCACCAGCTTCCGCATACACCGCCTCCCCAGGGTCCAGGGTGACGATCACGGCCTGAAGATCATCGCCGATGATCTGGTAGTCGATGACATCAGCGCCCACTGCGGGCCTCCCGAGCCTCACCCGCAGGCACAAGAGGCCCGACTGGGGCCGTCGGCATCTTCACCTGATCGCGGCCCTTCTCGAGGAAGGGGATGCCACGCACCATCCATGACGGTGGATCTGCACCCATCAGTTTCACCGCGAAGAACTCCTGCATCTTCAGATCAATATCCTTCTGGTTCGCCCGCTTCGTGGGATTGTGCTCATCGCCATTGTACACCACCATGTACGCCTCCTTCTGCAAGCGGCGCATGGCGACGTAGAACTCGATGCCTTGGTACCAGGGCACGGCGCCATCATTGTCGTTGGCCATGAACAACACGGGTGTCGTGACACGATCCAGTCGGAACAGCGGGGAGTTCTCGATGAAACGCTCGGGGTACTGCCACAGTGATCCCCCAATGCGACTCTGGGTGTGTTCATACTGGAACGCACGGGCCAAACCGGAGGCCCACCGGATGCCGCCGTATGCACTGGTCATGTTCACGACCGTGGCATTCGGCACCGCCGCCGCGAACATGTTGGTCACAGTGATCAGATAGGCTGACTGATACCCGCCCCAGGACTGCCCGGTGATTCCGATTCGCTTTGGATCGATGAAGCCCTTCTGAATGAGCGACTGCACACCGGGGATGACGGCCTTGGCCGCACTGGGGCCAGGCTGCCCATCGGTGTACACGATGTCCGGCATGAACACCACGTACCCCAGCGCATTGTACACCAGAGGATTCACCGTATTGCGTCCGCTCGGCGCCTGATAGCCGTGCAGGCCATCGGTGAGCTTCTCATAGTAGTACACGATCATCGGATACTTCTTCGTCGCGTCGAACTGTTCGGGCTTGTACAGCAGGCCCCGCAGCGGCACGCCGTCATCGTTGTACCACGACACCAGTTCTACCGTCCCCCGTGGGTACTCGCTGTCCTGGGGATTCGCATTCGAGATCTTCGTCGCCTGCGCGAGGTCGCTGCCTGTCCACAGGTCGGGGAACTCGCGATAGGTGCTCTGCGTCAGCAGGAATTGCTCCGCATCACGCGCCTTCTGCAGCCCCGCATAGTTGCGGTCTCCCATCACGATTCGCTCCGGGCGACGCTCCACGCCAAGTTGCTGACGCCAGTATCCACTGGCCTTCGTCAGACTGTCCACCGCTCGCAGGAAGATCGGCTTGGTGGCATCGAGGAACGGTTCGTCGCGATCGAGGTCCACGACGCGGAAGGTCATGCCGGCGCGCCGCCCCTCCTGTTCCGTGAGATTGCGCGCGGGCGCGACCCCCGTTGGGTCCACTTCCCAGATGTCGAAGCGGTCATAAATGAGCACGCGCTTGTCGTTCGTGGTCCAGCCACCGATTCCATAGGGTGGCGGAACGTCCGGCGAGTCGAACTCCTCGTCCTGGAACTTCACAGGGAGTGTCCCGGTCAGATTCACCCGCTTGCCTGTGGCCATGGCATAGGCCTGCCACTGCCCCTTGTCAAACCAGATGGCATACGCTCCACTCGGCGAAAGCTGCACATTGCCGTTGAGGCCGCGGGCAATCAGCGTGCGCGCACCCGTCAGGGGATCGATGGCGTAGGCATCGCTTGCGCCCTCGCCCCAGAACTGCGGGATGGCATACTCGAGGGCGTTCACGCCAAGGACCCGTTTGCCGTCACCGCTCACGTTCACACGCAGGCTGTCATTCCCGAGCTGCGTCCACTTGTTGCTGGCGAGCGTGTATATCGCTGGGAAGGTCCTGTTGCGATCACGCGAAGCATTGAGCCGCTGTGTTGGCTGCGTCTGCGCGTCCTTCCAATGCCAGAGATCGTACACCGCCTTATCTGCAAGCGAGTCGGCAGGAATCGAATCGAACGGCACCACACCAAGCGAGAACAGCAGGGCATTGCCTTCACGCGTGAACTCCACCTGACCACGTTCGGCCACGAGCAGTCCGGTGGCCACGTCACTCGACGTGACGAGCCTTCGCGCAGACACGGGCTTCCCCTTGGTCGGAACAAGCGAGGCGTGATACAGGGAGAACCGCGGGTGTGTCGTGCTGTCACCGAGATCGGAGACGAAGGCGAGCTGCATGCCCTGGCGATCGAAGGCCAGTCCCCGATACGTGGCCGGCCCTGTGAGCAGCGGCGTCACAACCCCTGACGCCAGCGCTCGCACGAAGGTGCCGTTGCCGGAACTGTCGCGCGTGGTGACCGCGTACCCCAGCCATTTCTCGCCTTCGTCGAACTGATAGGAGGTGACGCCCTCGATGCGCGTCTCTGCGCCGTTCGAGAGATCGCGCAGGACCAGGGTCGTTCCGTAGTCGCGACGGGGACGCCCCGAGGAATCGGCGCGCGGTGCCGCCCCGGTCGCGGCGGCAGCAGCACCGCCCTGCCCTGCTCCGCCCGACGCAGGCCGCGCGGCCGTGGTGTCCTCGAGCTGATACGCGATGAATCGTCCGCCGTGCCGCGCCAACTGGAACGAGCGCACGTTGTTGATGCGGGCGACCACGCCATCGGCAAGATTGAGAATGCCGAGGGTATTGCGTGGCGGAGAGGACCCGCGTCGGCCGCGCGCCTGTTCAGTGGCCGCTCGCGACGGATAGATCAGGAACGCGACGGTACGGGAATCCGCACTGAGCTGCGCGGCTGCGGCCGAAAAGCCTGCGCCCCCTGTTGCACCCGCCTGCAACTGGGGACGACCGGTGTAGCCGCGCGGTACCCGGTACTCCGTTGAGCTACCTGTGGCACGTACCACCAGTTCCCCCTCACCCACCACGGGACTGAGCGTGTACACCGCCCACCTCCCATCGTTTGACAACGCTGCGCCGCTGATCGTGCGCCATTCGTCGTAGGTGTCCTGCGTGATGGGCTTCTTGCCGGAGGGCAAGGCTGGCGGGGTCCAGCGACTCACCGTCGTGTACGGATTCGCTGGTGCGGGCTGTGCCAAGAGCACATCGACCTTCGGAGCCGCCAGGACGAGTAGCCCGAGTGGAATGAGGACCAGTGCGGGGCGAAACCGGGCCCCAGGGGTTGCCGGCAGGGCGGCCGGTCTGGCGCAGGAGGAGATCGCAGACGATCGCATCGGAGCGGGTGCGGACGAGGGAAAAGGCCGACGGAGATTCTGGCGTCGCGCGTGGGTCGGTATTATTGCCTTTCCCCTCTGAGCCCATCGACCGTGGCGTCCCTGGAGTGGGATGCCCGAGCCTGACGGCGATCGGAGGCGCGGCAACAGAGAATCTGATCCCCGCGGTTCCAAAGATTTCTATAGACTAACGACGCGGCCCCTGCTGCGTGAGGAGCATGATGCGGCGGTTGATCGGCTATTTCGCCAGAGGGATGGCGCTACTCACCCCATTGGCCGTCACCCTCTGGGTTTGCTGGCTGGTCTTCACGCGTGTGGATGGCTGGCTCGGGCTGCCCATTCCCGGTGCGGGGTTCGCGGTCACGGTCCTCCTGATCACGCTGGTGGGTTTCCTGGGCTCCAGCCTGCTCACCCGCTCGCTGATGGCGGGCCTCGAGGGAGTCATGACTCGCCTTCCCTTCGTGCGCCTGCTGTACGGAGCGACCAAGGATCTGTCGAACGCCTTCGTCGGCGAAAAGCGCCGCTTCGACACCCCGGTGCTCGTGAGAATCACCCCGAACGACGCAGTGCACGTGGTGGGGTTCATCACCCGCGAGTCGCTGGCTCACCTCGGGCTCGATGGCCTGATCGCGGTCTACTGTCCGCATTCCTACAATTTTTCGGGACAGCTTTACGTGGTCTCCAGCGCACAGGTGCGCTCACTGGGCGTGCCCAGCGCCGAGGCTATGGCTTTCGTGGTCTCGGGAGGCGTCTCCGGCCTCTTCCCCACCCCACTCCCCACTCGTGGCGACGCCACACCGGAGCTTCGCTGATGCTTCCGCGTCCAGCCGTCGTGAGGGGCCTTCACGCCCTTCGCCATCTCTCCACCCGCTCGATGGGCCGCCCGGTCGCTTGCTTCGTCGCGCTGTTCGTCCTCGCTTCTCCGGTCCGTACCGGATTCGCCCAGAGCGCGCCGTCCTCAGCCCCAGCTGCAACCTCAGCCGCAACAGCGGTCCTCCCCTCCACGCCGCTGCTGCTCGTACCAGACGCAGTCTTCGATGGCAGCACAGCCGAATTGCATCGGGGCTGGGCGGTACTCGTACAGGGGCAGCGCATCGCCGCCGCCGGGCCGTTGGCAACCCTCACGGTTCCCAGAGGTACCCAACGCCTGGACCTTTCGGGCAGTACCCTGCTCCCTGGCCTCAGCGATCTGCACAGCCATGTCCTGCTGCACCCCTACGATGAAACGTCGTGGAACGATCAGGTGCTGCGGGAATCCCTTGCGCTCCGCACGGCGCGCGCAGTGAACCACCTCAAGGCCACGCTCGACGCGGGCTTCACGATGTTGCGGGACCTGGGCACCGAGGGCGCGGACTATGCCGATGTCGGTCTCAAGGAGGCGGTGGATCAGGGCATCATTCCGGGACCTCGCCTCTTTGTGGCCACGAAAGCCATTGTTGCCACCGGCTCCTATGGGCCCAAGGGATTCGGCGCCGAGATCGGCGTGCCACAAGGTGCCGAGGAAGCCGATGGCATCGATGGGGTCACGCGGGTCGTACGGGACCAGATCGGCCATGGCGCCGACTGGGTCAAGATCTATGCGGACTATCGCTGGGGGCCACGGGGTGAGGCTCGGCCCACCTTCACCGCTGCGGAATGGGACGCCATCGTCTCGACGGCCACCTCGAGCGGTCGGCCCGTGGTGGCCCACGCCAGTACGGCGGAGGGCATCAGACGTGCTGTGCTCGGTGGCGTGGAGACGATCGAACATGGTGACGGTGCGACAGCGGAGATCTTTGCGCTTATGAAGCAGCGCGGCGTCGCCTTCTGTCCTACGCTCTCAGCCACCGAGAGCAACACCCGATATCGCGGCTGGAAGAAAGGGATCGATCCTGACCCGGCGAACATCGTGCAGAAGAAGGCGATGTTCAGACTCGCGCTCGCCTCCGGGGTGACCATCTGCAACGGCAGCGATGTCGGTGTCTTCAGTCATGGGACGAATGCCCTGGAGCTCGAACTGATGGTCGAGTACGGCATGACACCCATCGCAGCACTGCAGTCAGCCACAAGTGTCAATGCGCGGATCATGCACCGCGAAAGCGAACTCGGCCGTATAGCGCCAGGCTTCCTTGCCGACCTGGTTGCGGTGCGGGGAGATCCCACGAGAAACATCTCCTCCCTGCGTGTCGTAAATTTGGTGATCAAGGGAGGAACCATCGTTCGGAGATAGTCCGAACACAACCTCGGAGGACCCGTGAAGCGCGTGACACGCTGGATCGCCTATGCTGGGGGAGCGCTCCTGATCGTCTGCGTGGGAGTCGTGGGATACGTGTATTACGCGAGCAACAACAAGGCGGACCGCAGGTATGATGCCCCGGTGGAGCACATCACTGTGACATCCGATTCGACCACTCTCGCGCGAGGCAAGCATCTCGCCACCGCGATTGGCAAGTGCGGGGAATGCCATGGCGACGATCTCGGCGGCAAAGTCATGATCGATGATCCGACGCTTGGGATCGTGAGCGCACCGAATCTCACCAGCGGCGTTGGCAGTGCGATCGCCGGTGCCTCCGACGATGAGATCGCACGTATGATACGCCACGGCATCAAGCGTGATGGGCGCAGCGTGACGATCATGCCGGCGGAGGACTACCAGTACATGTCGGACCGCGATGTCGCGGCACTCATCGCGTATCTGCACTCACTGCCCGCCGTGGATCGTCCGCCCGGAAGGACTGCGCTGAGACCGGTCGGGCGTGCCCTCGTCGCCGCCAATCTGCTGCCGTTCTATCGTGCGGAACTCGTCGACCATGCTCGCCGAGCTCCCGTGGAGGTCGTTGCTGACACCTCGCTCACCTATGGAGCCTACCTCGCCAACATCGGGGGGTGCACCGGCTGTCATGGCCCCGGTCTCAGCGGGGGGCCCATTCCTGGGATGCCGCCCGATGCGCCCCCGGCTGCCAACCTCACACCGACCGGTCTCGGGAAGTACTCGGACGCCGAGATTGAAACCGTCATGCGCACGGGCACCCGCCCCGACGGATCCGCGGTGAAGACAGAGATGCCGTGGCGTTACACCGCACTCATGTCGCCGTTGGAAATGCGTGCGACGATCAGGTACCTGCGGTCCGTTCCGGCGAAACCGTTCGGGTTGCGCTGAAGGACACGAAGCTACTCAGCGAACCCCGTCGGGCGCCTTGAAGACCGCGGCATCCGGCGCACCAAAGGTGACCGTCGTGATGGTGAGGACCACATCGCCCTGCGGGGTTTTCTGAATGACCTTGGTGGAGACTTTCTTGCCTTCGAAGTCCTTGTAGTCGCGGTAGACGACCTGCTGCGCTCCCATCGCGGACTGGGCAACCGTCCCGATGCGAAGTCCGCTGGTCACATCGAAATACTCCGTTTGCTCGACGCCGGACTTCGTGGTGACCGAAAGTTTGTACGCTTCCTTTCCGTCATAGCTCTCCCGGCCCTGCACCTCCGCCTTGGCGTAGCGTAGGGGATCGAGAAACGCATCGCCAGTCTGGGCGCTCTCCGCGAGCCCCTTCTCCTGATCGGCCGGCATACGCTGTGGCCCCTGGCCCTGCTGCGCCCACCCTTTCTCCCCATCGAAGCCCTGATCGATCTCGACAACGCCGAGATTGATCGTCATTCGCATGCGATTCGGCGCACCGATATAGCGGACGTAGCTACCCGACAGACCGGCGAAGGTGATCTCCGCCGTTCCCGCCTCGGTTCGGCCAACCACCTTCGCCCATGCGTCCCGCCCACCCACTGCTGTGGCAAATCGGTCGTAGACCTGTTGAACCGTTGGAAGTTGTGCTTCAGCGCGGCCGGCACTCCCGGCAAGCATTGTGCCCAACGTGGCTACGGCAACGGCCACCTGCACCATACGTCGCATCAGAACTCCTGAATGGAAGGAAGACGCGGAACCTACCCCTGGCGGGCCGGGATGATCCCGGTGAAAGGCGCGTCGGCTCCCGCCCGCAGCGCCTCGATCCGCTCCTCGGTGAACTCCACCAGTTCGCGCATCGTGTCCGCATCGAAGACCAGCTTCACGCCGGCCGCGCGATACAGCTCGGAAAGCGAACGGGTTCCACCGAGGGCGAGGAAACGCCTGTAGGACGCGACCGCCTCGCTGCGATTGCGGACGGCGTTCCGGAATACCTGCAATGCGCCAAGCTGCGCCAGGCCATACTCGATGTAGTAGAACGGCAGCTCGAAGATGTGGAGTTGGCGATACCAGCGTGCGATCCGCTGGGGTTCGAGTCCGGACCAGTCCACTCCGCGCTCAAACTCCGCGCGCAGCGATAACCACTGACGGTCCCGCGCATCGCGATCCGCGCCGGCCGGGTCGGTGTAGATCCACGCCTGGAAGGCATCCACGCTCGCGATATGCACGAGCGCACTCAGCACCTCTTCCAAATGCTCCAACCAGGCAATTCGTGCTTCGTCGGGAGAGTAATACCCGTCGGGCTGCACGAGGTATGGCATGGCCAGCAATTCCATGCTCATCGACGCCAGTTCGGCCGCTTCGTGCCCGACACGCCGCTGCCAGGTGAACGGTAGATCCCGCGTCGCGAAGTCATGAAAGCAGTGCCCGGCCTCATGCACCAACGTATTGACATCGTCGGGTACGCCGACCGCATTCATGAAGATGAACGGCCGTCCCCGGAACGCGAGATCTGTGCAATAGCCACCCGGTGCCTTGCCGGGTCGGCTTTCGAGGTCAAGTAGCTGCTCTTCAACCATCAATCGAAACTGCCCCCCGAGTTCCGGATCGACCCGGTGGAACACCTGGGTGGCCTGCCCCACAAAGGTGTCGATATCGCGGAAGGGCCGGAGTGGTTCCTTCGCCCCGAGATCCACACTCACATCCCACGGGCGCAGCGAAGCCACCCCAAGTGCACCCTGGCGATGCTTCATGAGGCGCTCGACCGCTGGTGCCACCGTCTGCTTCACCGCATCGTGAAACCGCGCGGTATCCTGCGGCCCATAGTCGAACCGGTGCTTGGCCACGAAACAGTACTGCTGGAAATCGGCGAAACCGGCCTCCCGGGCCACACCCACGCGCAACCCGTACATCCGGTCGAAGAGATCCGCCAACTCCACCCGCTTGTCGAGGTACGCCGATGCCGAGAGCCGAAAGGCTCGTTCGCGAACCGTCCGATCATTGTCCTTGAGCAGGGGCTGCAGTTGCGGAATCGTTTTCGCCTCCCCATCCCAGTCGACGCTCAATCCCCCGGTGATTTTCTGATAGCCGGCCGAGAGTTCTTCGATCTGTGCGAAGCGCTCGACATTGGCTTCCCGAAAGATTTCGATATCGCTGCGGAATCGGTGCAGCATGATCTCGAGGTCGTCACGACTCCAGCCCAGATCGAGCAGCCGTCGCGCGAGGCGTACCTGCTGTTCTTCGAGGCGAGGAAAGATCTCCGTGGAGAATCGGAGATAGTGCTGTTCGGCCGACGCATCGGTCGTATTGGCCGTATACGCGATCATGGCCAGCGTACCCGCCTCTCCGATGAGTGTATCCAGGCGTGACCACGTGGCCAGCCATGGCTCCACCGAAGCGTCGTCCAGCGTCAGAGGCGCCACGGCCAACGCGTTGTAATACGCCACCACATCATCCCACGCGGCGTCGCGAAAAGCCTCTGGCGAGGCGGGAAGTTCGATCATCGGAAGGTCGGGGGCAAAAGGGACGACAATCTCCGTGCCGAGCGTCGTCAACGTGTCATCCAGTGCGTTGCCATATCTATTCACCATACGGAATCCAGATATTCTTGACTTGTACGGCACGGCGCAGGAACTCCCGTCCCTCACCTGCGCGCGGGTCGAGCCATTCCCTTCCGGTCCACTCGGTCCAGGTGCGCTTGAGATTCGCAGCTGAAGCAGTCTCCACAGCGGTCGCACCCGCATGCGATCCGAAATACCACACCGCCTCGACATCGTCATGGTCGGCGAGGGTACGCGCCAGGCTGTCTCGACCACCGGTGACCAGGTTCACCACGCCTGCCGGAACGTCCGAGGTTTCGAGCACACTGTAGAAATCCGTCGCCGTCAACGGGAAGCGCTCCGATGGCACGGCTACCACGCGATTTCCCGTTGCCAGAAGCGGCGCCACCAGCGAGACCAATCCAAGGAGCGGATAGGGGTCAGGACAGGCGACACCCACCACGCCGATCGGCTCGTGCATGGCCAATGCCACCCCACGCAGTGGAACGTCGTGGACAGCGCCGTCATGCTTGTCCGCCCACGCGGCATAGGTGAAGAGCCGAGAGATTGCTGCCGACACCTCAGCATCACCGGCTGCCGCTCCATCCCCGGTCATCGCCGTGATCCGATCCGAGAACTCGTTGGCCCGCGCCGACAGATTTTCTGCGATGTAGTAGAGGATCTGCGCCCGTTGGTGACCGGAGAGCCTCGACCAGCTCTGCGCATTCCGCGCCGCTTCCACCGCGTTGCGAATATCCTTGCGGTTCCCATCCCCCACCTCACCCACGACCCGCCCATTGAGCGCTCGGACCGTGCGACTATAGCCCGAATCAGGACGAACCTGCTTGCCGCCGATGAACAGCTTGGCCGTGCGGTCCACTGGGGGCATCCCCAATCGCGCTGCAGTGGCGCCAAGCGCTCCGGCATCGCACACGTCACCATCGGCGTCCGCGTCCGAATCCCCCGCATCCGCTGCCTGACCTCGCGAGCCGCCCCGAGCGAAACCGGTGTCTCCTCGGCCGTCCTCATGACCGTTCGCCATGACGGGTGCCGGCGCATCGACATGATGGGATTCGGGCTTGAGATACTCCCACATGCCCTCGCGACCGCCCTCACGTCCGAAGCCCGACTCGCGGTATCCACCGAAGCCCGCCGCAGCGTCAAACAGATTGGTGCTATTGACCCACACCACGCCGCTCTGAAGACGGGGCGCGATATCCAGGGCGAGATTGATATTCTCGCTCCAGACACTCGCCGCCAGCCCGAAGGCGGTGTTGTTGGCCAGCGCAACGGCTTCCTCTGGAGTGCGGAAGGTCATGCTCACCAGCACGGGGCCGAAGATCTCCACCTGCGCAATGGTCGCCGACGGTGATACATCCGTGAACAGCGTTGGCGGATAATACGACCCCTCGGCCGGTACGCCCCACGACGGCTGCCAGCAGGTCGCGCCTTCCTCCACCCCCTGGGCACACAACTCGCGAATTCGATCCAGCTGCACGGGTGCGACGATGGCACCCATGTCCACGCCTTTGTCGAGCGGCGATCCCACCCGCAGGCGCTCCATGCGATCACGGAGCCGCGTCAGAAGACGGTCAGCGATCCCCTCCTGCACGAGCAGACGCGAACCGGCACAGCACACCTGGCCCTGATTGAACCAGATCGCATCCACTACGCCTTCAACCACGCTATCGAGATCGGCATCCTCAAAAACAATGAACGGGCTCTTGCCACCGAGCTCGAGCGAGAGCCCCTTGCCACTCCCGGCCGTCACCCTGCGGATCGCCCGACCCACATCCGTGCTCCCCGTGAATGCGATCTTGTCCACATCGGGGTGCTCCACGAGTGCGGCACCAGTCCGACCGTCACCAGTGACCAGATTGAATACGCCGGCGGGAAGCCCGATGTCGTGCAGCAGTTCCGCAAACCGCAGGGCTGTGAGCGGGGTGTACTCGGCAGGTTTGAGCACCACCGTGTTCCCGGCCGCGAGAGCCGGCGCGACCTTCCAGGCCAGCATGAGCAGCGGGAAGTTCCAGGGAATCACCTGCCCCACCACACCATAGGCATGCATGCCCGGGAACTCTCGGCCCAGCAACTGCGCCCAGCCGGCATGATGGTAGAAATGCCGCGCAACAAGCGGGATATCGATGTCCCGCGTCTCCCGAATCGGCTTGCCGTTATCCAGCGACTCGAGCACCGCGAACTGGCGCGCGTGTTTCTGGAGGCCACGTGCGATCGCATAGAGCCAGCGGGCCCTCGCGTGATCGTCGAGGGCCTGCCAGGCGGGCAATGCCGCGTGGGCCGCCGCCACGGCGGCGTCGACATCTGACTGACAACCCTGACCCACCCGGGCGAGGACCCGGCCCGTCGCTGGCTCACGCACTTCGATCATCTCGGCGGCGCCAACCCACCGGCCGCCGATGTAATGACCGAACTCGCCACCGTGCGCCGTGATCCACTGCCTGGCCGGCGCATCTCCCTCCGGCGCCGGGCCGTAACTCATCTGGTCATACAGCGCACGCACCGACGGTTCGCCCGGCGGCACCTCGGAAATCGATGTTGCCATGGTGATGTCGGACCTCAAACCATCGGTTGACGATGGGCCGCAGCATAGCGACCCGTCACGAAGTGTTCGAGCTGCCGCTCCACATCGGTGAGGAGCCCGCTGGCGCCAAAACGGAAGAGATGCGGACGCAGCCAACGATCTCCCAGTTCCTCCTTCATGAGGATGAGCCAGTCGAGCGCCTGCTTTGCCGTGCGGATCCCTCCGGCCGGCTTGAAGCCCACCTCGTATCCGGTCTGGCTGCCGTACTCGCGGATCATCCGCGTCATCACCAGCCCTACCGGAAGGGTCGCGTTCGATGCCTCCTTGCCGGTGCTGGTCTTGATGAAATCCGCACCGGCCATCATGGCGACAAGGCTCGCGCGAGCCACGTTGGTCAGCGTGGCCAACTCCCCCACGCCGAGGATGACCTTGAGATGCGCGTCGCCACAGGCATCGCGGAACGCCCGCACTTCATCAGACAATGCCTGCCAGTTCCCGGTCAGCACATGGGCCCGGGTAATGACGATGTCGATCTCCTCTGCGCCAGCCGCCACACTCGCTTTGATCTCCGCAAGCCTCTGGGCGAAAGGCGAGAGCCCCGCCGGGAATCCGGTACTGACCGCAGCGACGGGAATACCAGACCCGCGCAGCGCGTCCACGGCCGTGCCCACGTACTGATGGTACACGCATACCGCACCGGTCGTGAGACCCAGATCACCAATACCAAGCGCTTCGACCACGTCCTGACGCAGCGGGTGGCGGGCCTTCGCGCATAGACGTCGGACATTGCCCTCGGTGTCATCACCGGAAAGCGTTGTGAGGTCCATGCACGCGATTGCGCGCAGCAGCCAGGCGGCCTGCCACTCCTTCTTCACCGTGCGACGGAGGGGCAGTGTCGCGGCTCGCCGCTCCACCGCACTCCGATTCACCCGCGTGGCGCGCACGAGCGCAAGGTCGAGCGCAGCACCCGGATTCCGCACCGGTGGTTGATCCGGCTCGAGCCCCGAAGGCCAACGGGACGGCCCCGTTTCGTGAAGGCCGGAGGCGGCAGCGCTCACGGTTCGTCCCGGACGGGCCGCATGGAGAGGAGTGACAGTCATGGCCTCCCAATTTAGGGGACGATCCACCAGACCGCTCAACTTCCGCAGGTCCCTGCCGAAACTAGGGGGTGGAGAGGAGTACCCTGACAGATCGACCCATGCGTTCCGTTCGACCAACAACACTGCTCGCCGTCCTGCTCACCACTCTACCGGTGCTGCTGGCGTTCCCGGGGTGCACCAAGACCACGGAAGCGCCAACTGCCGTGCGTTTGAGTGTGGTGCAGGGATCCACCCAGACTGCCGCAGCGGGCACGGTGCTCCCGACCCCCATTGTCCTACGGGTCATGGGGAGCGACGGGAACCCCATGCCCAAGGTGCCTATCAGCTTCAACGTGCTGGCAGGCGGCGGAGCGGTTGATCCCCCAACGGCAATCAGCGATGCGAATGGCGAGGTTAAGGCGCGCTGGACCCTCGGTCCGGGCTCACAGATCCAGACGCTCGTCGGCAGCGCCCCGGGCGTTGATCCGGTGACCCTCACGGCCTTTGGGGTGCTTCCCACCGATATGGTCATTGCCCAGGGCAACAACCAGAGCGCGAAGGCCGGCGCCGCACTTCCCGTGCAGCTCGTGCTCAGGGTGGTGGGAACCAACAACGTGCCGATTCCCGGGCAGACGGTGGCGCTCGCGATCACCTCCGGTGGCGGCAGCCTGTCACCACAATCCGCGATCACCAACGCGGTGGGCGAGGTGACCATCCGTTGGACGCTCGGTCCGCAACCGGGTCTCCAGATGGCGAGCGCGACATCCGGGTCGGTGGGGCCGATCACGATCTCCGCCGTGGCCAACTGAGAGGAGAGAGCCAGGGCGCCGTTCCGGTCCGAGCAGGTTCCGCGCGTCGTCCGGACCCGACTCGGATTCGGGCTGATCAGAAGGGGAGGTGTTTGGCATCGGCCGGCACCTCCCCTTCTCCGTGTCCCGCCGCTCCGCTAGTAGTCCGTCATGGCGCCCACACAACCCGAACAACCCCGATTTTCGGCTTCGCTCTCCGATCGTTCAGTCAGGCCGCCCGTTATCGTCGTGACCGGGGCCAGCGACGGCATCGGTCGGGAGGCGGTACGGACCTTTGCCTGCCAGGGTGCCACGGTCATCATGGTTGGGCGGAACGAGGCCAAGACGGCCGCTGCCGCACGAACCATCATGAGCGAGAGCGGGAGTCGAGCGATCAGTTGGCATATCGCCGACCTCTCCAGACAGGACGAGGTGCGTGAACTGGCGAGACACTTGCGCGTGCAGCACCCCCGGATCGACGTGCTGTGCAACAACGCCGGCGCCCTGTTTCTCGAACGACAGACAACGGTGGATGGGCTCGAGCGGACCTTCGCGCTCAACCACCTCGCGTACTTCACGCTGACCCTCGAACTGCTCCCCTCGCTCCTCGCCGCAGCGCAGGCCCCCGTAGCCCCAGGGGCAAGCGCGCGCATCGTCAACGTATCGAGCCGTGCGCACCAGAACGCGCGTATCGATCTGGACGACCTCCAGATGCAACGGGACTGGGGTGGGTGGCGGGCCTACTGCAACTCCAAACTCTGCAACATCTGGTTTACACGGGAGCTGCCCCGCAGACTCACGCCGCCATCACGCGCGCTTGACCCGACGATCCCTCCGACCGTGACGGTGCATGCCATGCATCCCGGCGTCGTCACCACACGCTTTGCGGCCAACAATGGCCGTCGAGGGCGCGTGCTGCGGCGCATCATGGATCTGGTCTCCGTTACCCCTGCGCAAGGTGCTGACACCCTGGTATGGCTCGCCACCACGAATGACCCCCGCGTAGCACGCGCATCCGGGGGCTACTGGTTCAAGCGCGGGGAAGGCGCGCTCTCGAGGGCCGCCCGGGACGATGCCAAGGCCAGAAGTCTGTGGATCCACTCCGTGAAGCTCAGCGGCCTCGATGTCAACACGCCGTCCTGAGCCTTCATCGCACCAGCGAGATCTCACGCGCCTGCTGGTCATTCTCTGGCGTATCACTCCGCTCGTGTGCTCGTTTCTACGCGATCATCGACGGTGGATCCGCTGGGGCACCCCGACCGCCCGATCCTCGGAGTTTCACAACCGGCGCGCACGACGTCTCGTAGCGCAACTCGCGGCACTGGGACCCGCGTTCGTGAAGCTGGCGCAGGTGTTCTCGGCGCGCTCCGATCTCATCCCCGAACCGTACCTGACACACCTGGCCAGTCTCAC
>CAZPJX010000072.1:0-15003 GCA_964586985.1 uncultured Gemmatimonas sp.
GCTGGGTAGCGCCATGTGACCGTCGCACAGGACGGCGGAGGCGCAAGGCTGCCTCCAGGACCTCATGCCGGCACCACTCCCGGTCTCACCCGCCGCGTTCCGCCAGCATCCGCCCAGCAGACACAGCCAGGGGGTGCAGCGTCGCAGCATCACCAGAGGGCGTTTCCTGCAGGATCGTCAGCAGGTCACGCCGCATCGCGACGGTCCAGAACTTGGAGAAGTGGTCACAGATTCCC
Organism: uncultured Gemmatimonas sp.; assembly: GCA_964586985.1. Classification (GTDB taxonomy): domain Bacteria; phylum Gemmatimonadota; class Gemmatimonadetes; order Gemmatimonadales; family Gemmatimonadaceae; genus Gemmatimonas. The sequence goes on from CAZPJX010000072.1 coordinate 237, forward strand.
TGAACCGCATCCGATTCGGGGTAGGGTGCGAAGAACTGCGCGATCTGGTTCGCCATCCGGATGATGTCAGCGGTCGACATGCTGGGTGTCCTCTCTCGGAGCGAACGCCGGTGTAGGTGGTGTGGTGAATCGCACGATCTCCAGCCCATCACCTCGGCCCATCGCGGTGGCCAGCGGGATGCCCAGGGCTTCCGCCCAGCGCAACGCCAGTGTGGTCGGAGCACTGATGGAGGCGAGGATCTGGGCATTCAGAATGCTGGTCTTGTACACGATCTCGTAACTGCAGCGACTGCTCATGAGGACAAATCCCGATTCGGCGAGGCGGTCGGCCCGTGCGAGCGTACCCACCAGTTTGTCGAGCGCGTTGTGGCGTCCGACATCCTCACACACCATGTGGATCGTTCCGTCAAGGCCACACCAGGCCGCCGCATGCACCGTGCGCGTGGCAGCGTTCAGAGGCTGATGCTGCGCCAGTGCCCGCATCGCAGTACGGATTGCGTCATCGTGCACGGGCACAATGGCCCGCCACTCGTCTCGGCGCCGCTGTAGATCGGCCAGCGACTCGATGCCGCAGAGACCGCAGGCCGTGCGGCGGATCACCGATCGGGCACGCCAGGCGTCGCGATCGATCGCCGCATCGGGGATTTCCACCGACACGGTGAACTCATCCAGGAGTTCTGCCGTCTCGATGGTTGCAATATGGGCTGCGGAGACGATCACCTGCTCTGTGAGCAGCATGCCGGTGACCAGAGCCTCAAGATCCGAAGGTGTGGCGAGGACCACCGTCCAGGGCTGGTGGTTGATGATGACGGCCACCGGGGCCTCGACGGCGATCCCCCAGAGATCGGTCCCGACGTCGCCCTTCGCGTCTCCATGTGTGACAGCACGGCGCACAGCGCCGCGCATCTCGGGAAACTCCTCACGACGCATGGCGTCAGGCATAAGGTCCCGCCTGCCGCCACGCTCTGCGTCGCGCCCAGCGTCGCGCCCAGCGCCATCGTGTCGCCTTGCCTGCCCGTCAGTCAACCGGACGAACCTCCACCGCCGTGACCTTGTACTCCGGACAATTCGTGGCCCAGTCGGAGAACTCGGTGGTCACCACATTCGTCGCCACCAGTGGGTGGTGGAAGGTGGTATAGACGACCCCCTGTGGCACGCGATCCGTGACCCTCGCGCGCAGGGTGATCGACCCCTTTCGGCTTGCAAGCATCACGCCATCATCCATTCCGATGCCGCGCATCTCGGCATCGGCGGGATGAATCTCGAGCACGTCCTCGTCGTACCACACGGTGTTCGACGTACGGCGCGTGGCGGTGCCCGCATTGTATTGCGTGAGCACCCGCCCTGTCGTGAGCAGGAGCGGGAACCGGCGTGTGGAGCGCTCGTCGGTGGGGACATACTGTGTCAACAGAAAACGACCCTTGCCACGCACGAACTCGCGCTCATGCATGACCCGCGTTCCCAGTGGCCGGTCTGCCGTGCATGGCCACTGCACACTCCCGACCTGGTCAAGCAGTGCGAAGGAAACGCCGGAGAACGTCGGGGTCAGCGCCGCAATCTCGTCCATGATCTGCGACGGGTGGTCGTAATGCATGGGATACCCCATGGCCGTCGACAGGCGGCAGATGACTTCCCACTCCGATAATCCGGATCTGGGAGGCATGACCGGCCGTACCCGGTTGATGCGCCGTTCCGAGTTCGTGAACGTACCATCCTTCTCCAGGAACGCCGTGCCCGGCAGAAAGACGTGCGCATACTTCGCGGTCTCGTTGAGAAAGAGGTCCTGAACCACCACACAGTCCATGGCCTCCAGCGCCTTCCGGACATGGGTGCTGTCGGGTTCGGACTGCGCGATGTCTTCTCCCTGCACGAACATCCCTCGGAATGTACCGGTCACGGCGCCGGCAAACATATTGGGAATGCGCATGCCAGGTTCGTCATCCAGGGTCGTCTGCCAGGCTGCTTCAAAGCTGCCGCGCACGGCATCGTTGGCGATGTGGCGGTACCCCGTCAATTCGTGCGGAAACGATCCCATGTCGCAGGAGCCCTGCACATTGTTTTGCCCGCGCAGGGGATTCACGCCGGTGCCGTCGCGGCCGATCTGCCCGGTGGCCATTGCGAGGTTGGCAATGCCCAGCACCATGGTGCTGCCCTGGCTGTGTTCCGTCACGCCCAGGCCGTAGTAGATCGCCGCATTCCGGGCGGTCGCATACAGACGAGCCGCTGCGCGCAGTGCCGCGGAAGGGACACCCGTGAACTCTTCGACAGCCTCAGGGGCGTGTTCGGGTCTGGCAATGAACGCACGCCACTGCGCGAACGAGGCGTCGTCGCAGCGATCCGCCACGAAGGTATCATTCGTCAGGCCTTCCGTGACCACCACATGCGCGAGCGCATTGATGACGGCCACATTGGTGCCCGGACGCAGTTGAAGATGATGCGTGGCCTGAATGTGCGGTGAGCGCACCAGATCGATTCGTCTGGGATCGATGACGATCAGCTTGGCGCCCTGGCGGAGGCGACGCTTCATGCGGGATGCGAACACCGGATGTGCATCGGTGGGATTGGCGCCGATGACCATGATCACGTCGGCATGCGCCACCGACTGGAAATCCTGTGTGCCGGCGGATGTGCCAAGGGTCTGACTGAGCCCGTACCCCGTAGGCGAATGACATACGCGGGCACAGGTGTCGATGTTGTTGTTGCGGAAGGCGGCCCGCACCATCTTTTGCACGACGTAGACTTCCTCGTTGGTGCAGCGCGACGACGACACGCCGCCGATGGATTCCCGCCCGTGATCGGCCTGAATGGCTTTGAACCGCGAGGCTGCGAACGCGATGGCCTCATCCCAGCCCACCTCTCGCCAGGGATCGGTGGTGCGTTCCCGGAGCATGGGCTTCAGCATCCGGTCGGCATGGGTGGCATAGCCCCAGGCGAAGCGTCCCTTCACGCAGGAGTGGCCTTCGTTGGCCCCGCCCTCCGCCGAGGGCGTCATGCGGACCACATCGTTACCCTTGAGCTCCGCGTCGAACGAGCAGCCAACGCCACAGTAGGCGCAGGTGGTCTTGACCACGCGGTCGGGCTGGCCGGCGTCGATGATGGTCTTCTCGATGAGCGAGCCCGTTGGGCAGGCCTGCACACAGGCCCCGCAGGAAACACACTCCGACGCCAGGAACCCCTCGTCCATGCTGGCACTGACCTTGGACGCGAAGCCGCGATCCATGATGCTCAGCGCCACCGTACCCTGAATCTCGTCACAGGCCCGTACGCAGCGCGAACAGACAATGCACAGCGTGGGGTCGAAGGTGAAATAGGGGTTCGACGGGTCCGGCGCGGCATCAAAATGGTTGGCGCCGGCGTACCCATACCGGACTTCGCGGAGCCCAACCACGCCGGCCATCTCCTGCAATTCACAGTCGCCGTTGGCCGGACAGGTGAGGCAATCGAGCGGATGATCAGAGATGTAGAGCTCCATCACGTTGCGCCTGATGCGCGCTACCTGCGGAGTCTGGGTGTGCACGACCATGCCCTCTTCCACTGGCGTTGTGCACGACGCCGGCAGTCCCTTGCGACCCGCAATACTCACCACGCAGAGCCGGCAGGAGCCGAACGGGGCGAGGGAGTCGAGTGCGCAGAGATGCGCGATGTTGATGCCAACCGTCTTCGCGGCCTGCATCACCGTCTGGCCGGCGGGTGCGTGTACCTCCACGCCATCGATGGTGAGACGCACTGACCTCTGCGGATGCGGCTCAGTGGCCGCAGCTGCTCCGGAGTGGTTTGCGGGCTTGATCACTGGCCTGCCTCCACGGTGGCTGCTGCGCCGCGCTCAGGCGGCAGCAGGTCGGTGGGGAAATGTCGCATCACGCTGCGCACGGGCATGGGCGTGAGTCCCCCCAGGGCGCAGAGGGAGCCGACTTCCATGGTTTCGCACAGCTCCTCGAGCAGCTGCCAATGCATCTCGGGGTTCTCTCGGCGACGGAGGCGCTGGATGACCTCCACGCCGCGCGTAGACCCGATGCGGCAGGGCGTGCACTTCCCGCAGGACTCGTGCGCGCAGAACGCCATCGCGAACTCGGCCTGTGCGCCCATGTCCACCGTCTCATCGAAGGCGACGATGCCGCCATGGCCCAGCATGGCGCCGATGGCCGCAAAATGCTCGTAGGTGAGCGGCGTATCCCATGCCGACGCTGGCAGGTAGGCCCCCAATGGCCCTCCCACCTGAATGGCCCGCAGTGGTCGCCCACTGTAGCTGCCACCGCCGAACCGGTCCACCAGCTCACGCAGGGTGATGCCGAATCCAAGCTCGACAACGCCACCCCGCTGTATGTTCCCGCCCAGCTGGAAAGGCATCGTACCGGTCGAGCGGTCGATGCCATGGCCGGCGTAATGCGATCCTCCTCGCGCCATCACATCGGTCGCTGCGGCGAATGTGAGCACGTTGTTGATGAGCGTCGGCTGCCCGAAGAGCCCTGCCAATGCCGGAATCGGTGGCTTGGGACGCACCGTACCCCGCTTCCCTTCCAGGCTTTCGAGCAGTGCCGTCTCCTCGCCGCAGATATAGGCGCCGCCGCCCATGCGCAGCACGATGTCGAATGCCTGGTGCGTGCCCAGCACGGAGCTTCCGATCACACCCGCCTCGCGGGCGATCTCGAGGGCCCGGCCGAACACTTTCGCAGCGTGCGGATACTCGGAACGCAGGTAGACGAACCCCCGTGTGGCACCCACGGCGAGCGCGGCAATGGCCATGCCCTCGATGAGTTGAAAGGGATCGGCTTCCATGAGCAGGCGATCCGCGAAGGTTCCGGAATCACCTTCATCGGCGTTGCAGACAATGTGCTTCTGCGGCCCGCTGGCCATGCGCACGGTATTCCACTTGATGCCAGCGGGAAAGGCTGCACCGCCACGTCCCCGAAGCCCGGAGGCGGTGATCTCATCCACGATGGCCTTGGCGTCCATCTCGGCAGCCCGCTCGAGCCCGACGAGGCCGCCAAGCGAACGATAGTCCTCAAGTGAGAGGGGATCCATGCGCCCGACACGCGCAAAGGTCAGTCGCGTTTGATCGGCAAGCCAGGGGAGCGCTTCAACGAGGCCAAGGCTCCGGGGATGCGTTGACGCCGGAAGTCCATCGGCGAAAAGCGACGCCACCTCGTTGGCTGCGACGTTCGCGAAACCGATCCGCCCCGCTGCGGTGTCGATCTCCACAAGCGGCTCGAGCCAATAGGCCCCCCGCGAGCCATTTCGTACGATGCTGGCCTGGCCTTGCTGGACCACAGGCGTCCGGGAGAGCGCATCGGCGACCTCATCGGCCCCGACGGAGCGCGCACCCGTGTCGTTGGGCACATGAATCCGCGTCATGAGGCCATCCCTCCCGTTCCCGGCGATTCGTCCGACACCTTCCTCCCCTGCGCCTCTGCCAGCACTTCGGCAAGCAGTGCGTCGAAGCGCTCGGGGGTCACGCCACCAACAATGCGGTCGCCGATGCGCACCGTCGGCCCCAGGGCGCAGTTTCCGAAACAGTAGGCGGCTTCGAAATGCACGCGGCCGTCGGACGTGGTTTGTCCCAGGGGGACGCCGAGTCGCATGGATGCATGCGTGGCCAGTTCACGGCAACCGACCGCCTGACAGGCCTCCGCCATGCAGATCTGCATGACCTGCTGCCCGACGGGCGCCTCCCGCAGGTCACTGTAGAATGTCACCACCCCGAACACCTCGGCCCGGGAGAGGTTGAAGGCCTGGGCAACCTGCCGCATGGTCTCCTGCGACACAAAGCCCACCGCGGCCTGTACCTGCTGCAGCAGCGGCAACAGGTATTCGGCATCGGTGGGCGTGTGCGCGAGCAGGTCGGCGACAACCGCCTGCTCGCGAGTGGGATCGATGGTCATGATGCCTAGCGATAGCGCTCCATCAGGGAATCCAGGGCCTTCTGCCCAGGGCAAAGCTTCTCGTACGGCAAATCGATGAGCGGCGTGTCCGGTGTGCCCATGAGGTCATGCATGTCCTTGCCGCCTTCGTCAAGGAACAGGAGCCCGGTCGCGATTTCCCGACGCGCCTGGCAGGCTCGCACATGCGCGTACGCAGACTCCCGATCCGTGGGATCGTAGTCCGCGGCCGTGGCGCGCAGACGGACCGCGCTGCCGTCGTGCATGGTGACGGTATGCACTTCCTGCTCGGACTCCGGCAACGTGATCTCTCGGCGCAGCGGCACGAAGTCGGTATGCACCGCCTCCACCTCATGCTCGCGCGTGAACGCGTAGCTCTTCGTGGATCCCACGTGATCGTTGAAGCTGACACACGGTGAGATGACATCGATCAGGGCAAACCCCTTGTGCATCAACCCGGCCTTGAGAATCGGCACGAGCTGCTTCTTGTCACCGGAAAACGAACGCGCCACGAAGGTGGCACCCAGCGTGAGGGCGAGCAGGACCGGATCGATGGGCGACTGCTCATTGGCCTCGCCCTTCTTGGATGTCGACCCGATATCGGCAGATGCCGAGAACTGCCCCTTGGTGAGCCCGTAGACGCCGTTGTTCTCGAGCACATACAGCATGTTGACGTTACGCCGGATGGCGTGCGAGAGCTGGCCCAGTCCGATGGACAACGAATCCCCATCGCCGGAGATCCCGATGTAGGTGAGTGCCCGATTGGCGGCGGCCGCTCCCGAGGTCACCGACGGCATGCGGCCATGCACGGAATTGAAACCGTGGGACTGCTTCATGAAATACGCCGTGGTCTTCGATGAGCAGCCGATGCCGCTCATCTTGCCGACACGGTGCGGCTCGAGTTCCAGCTCCCATCCGGCCTGGACCAGCGCGGCGGTAACGGAATCGTGCCCGCAGCCGGCGCAGAGTGTCGACATGGTCCCTTCGTAGTCGCGAAGGGTGAGCCCCAACCCATTGGTACGGGAACTCGGATGCTTGACCGGTGGCTTCGCGATCGAGGTCATGCGGGTACTCCGGTGGAATCAGCGCGTGAGGGAGACGCTGCGGCTGAGCCGCTGACGCCAACATGTTGAGAGACCGCATCCACGACGACCTTGGCCGTCAGCGGCATGCCGCCGTAGTCGAGAATCGAGATCATGTCTGCGGGCGCGATGCCCAGCTCGATGCTGAGCAACGAGCGCAGCTGCGCATCACGGTTCTGCTCGATGACGAAGACCTGTTCGTGCTGGTTGATGAACTCCAGCACTTCCGCGCCGAACGGGAAGGCCCGGATTCGCATCACATCGACCACGATGCCCTGCGCGGCCAGTCGATCGGCCGCCTCGCGCACGGCCGCATCACACCCGCCGATGGCCACCAGGCCGATGCGTGCTCCGTCGCGCCGTGTGAAGACTGGTTTGGGTACCACAGTGGCTGCGTGACGGAACTTTCGCAGGAGTCGATCCACAAGCTCCTGATAGGCGTCCGAGTCTTCGGTATACGCAGCGTGCTTGTCGTGGCCGGAGCCGCGGACAAAATACGCACCCTTGCCGCCCACACCGGGTAGCGTACGGGCCGCAATGCCATCGCCATCCACATCGAGATAGCGCGAGAAACGCTGGATCTTGTCCAGATCGTCCTTGTGCAGGACCTTTCCTCGATCCGGACGATAGCTGTCGTCCCAGTGGAAGCGCTTGACCATCCAGTCATTCATGCCGATATCGAGATCGGTGGCCACGAAAACCGGGGTCTGGAACCGCTCCGCCAGATCGAATGCCTGCACGGAGAGCTCGAAGGCTTCGCCGGGATCCGCCGGGAACAGCACCAGATGCTTGGTATCCCCGTGCGAAGCATAGGCCAGCGACAGCAGATCGGCCTGCTGGGTCCGCGTGGGCATGCCCGTGGCCGGTCCGCAGCGCTGCACGTCAAAGAAGACGGCGGGGATGTCGGTGTAATACGCGAGGCCGATGAACTCCTGCATCAGCGAGATGCCCGGCCCCGAGGTGTTCGTGAACGCACGGGCTCCCGCCCAGCCGGCGCCGATGATAATGCCGGCGGCCGAGAGTTCGTCCTCGGCCTGCAGAATGGCGTAGTTGTGTGCGCCCGTCTCCCTGTCTACGCGGAACCGTTCGCAGAACGCCTTGAACTGCTCCATCAAGGCCGTCGCCGGCGTGATCGGATACCAGGCCCCCACCGTCGCGCCGGCGTACACGGCCCCAAGTGCACAGGCCGTGTTGCCGTCGATGAGAATGGAGTCGCTGGTCTTGTCCATCTTCTCGAGATGGAACGGCAGGGGACAGGTGAAGTGCTCCTTCGCGTACTGATAGCCCAGTTGAATGGCCTGGTGATTGGACGTGAGCAACTTGGGCTTCTTGCCGTACTTCTCTTCGAGCATGCTGCCCACGACGTCCATGTCGATGTTCAGCAGCGCCGCCAGTGAGCCGGCATAGACGATGTTGCGCAGCAGCGTGCGATCGCGATCACCCTGGAAATGCTCGACGCAGATGCGACCGAACGGTATACCAAGAATGGTGATGCCTTCGCGCACCAGATCCGGCTCGAGGGGCCATGAGGAGTCGTAGAGCAGATAGCCGCCCGGGCGCACCGTGGCGACGTCCTTGGCGTACGTGGCCGGATTGAGGGCGACCACCAGATCCACCGCCGAGGGGCGGGCCGTGTAGCCATCCTTCGAGACACGGATCTCGTACCAGGTCGGCAATCCCTGAATGTTGGAGGGGAAGATGTTCTTCCCCGAGACCGGGATGCCCATGCGGAAGATGGCCTGCATCAACAGGCCGTTGGCACTGGCGGAACCGGTTCCGTTGACGGTTCCGATCTTGAACGCGAAATCGTTGACGCCGCTCATGCAAAAACCATCCCGGCATAAGGCTTCTTGAGATCGAACGTACGCATGTCCCAGGCTGCCGTGGGGCATCGCTCTGCACACAGACCGCAGTGCAGACAGACGTCCTCGTCCTTCACCATGATGCGCTGGGTCTGCGGTAACGCGTCGGAGAGGTATATCGGTTGAGACTCGTTGAGGGCGGGCGCAGACAGGCGCGTGCGCAGTTCATCGAGGGGGCTGCTGTTGGTGGTGATCGTCAGGCAGTTGGTTGGACAGATGTCCACGCAGGCGTCACACTCAATGCACAGGGGCGCCGTGAAATGGGTCTGGATGTCACAGTTGAGACAGCGCGCCACTTCCTTGGCTGTCTGTTCGGCTGTGAATCCGAGCTCCACCTCGACCCCGATGCCGCTGAAGCGCTTGACCAGTTCCTCGTGCTGCATCTTGGCGCGCTTTGCGGTTTCGTAATCGTTGTCGTACGCCCAACTGTGCATGCCCATCTTGGCACTGACCAGCGTCATGCCGTGGGGCGGACGGTCGTTCACATTCTGCCCCTGACAGTGCAGGTCGATCGAGATTGCCGCCTGGTGTCCGTGCTCCACCGCCCAGATGATGTTCTCCGGTCCCCATGCGGCGTCACCGCCGAAGAACACCTGCGGATGGGTGCTGCCGTGGGTCGCCCGGTTCACCTTGGGCATGCCACGCGCATCGAACTCCACGCCGATATCGCGCTCGATCCAGGGGAACGCGTTGTCCTGTCCAATGGCGAGGATGACCGCATCGCAGGGGATGATGGTCGTACCCGTCACGGTGCTGGTCTGCTTCCCGTTTGCGTCCTCGCTCCAGGTGAGCACCTCGAACTCCATGCCCGTGAGCTTGCCGTTCTCTACCACCATGCGCCTGGGCGCATGGTTCTCGATGATCTCGACCTGTTCTTCCTCCGCGTCCTCCAGCTCCCACGGCGATGCCTTGAAGTACTTGCGGCCGCGCCGGGCGACCACCTTCACATCGGTCGCGCCCACGCGCTTGGCGGTGCGGCAGCAGTCCATGGCCGTGTTCCCGACGCCGATGATGATGACCCGCGGTTCGATCTTCTCGAGATGACCGAAATGCACATTGGCCAGCCACTCGATGCCAATGTGCACCTGCGCGGGTGCGTCCCAACGCCCGGGAATATCGAGCTCCTTCCCCTTGGGCGCGCCGGTGCCGACGTATACCGCGTCGTAGCCTTCGTCGAGCAGTGCCTTGAGACTCGTGACTTCGGTGCCGTACTGCATGGTAGCACCCATGTCGATGATGTAGCCGCACTCCTCGTCGAGGACCTGCGCGGGCAGGCGGAACGATGGAATGTTGATGCGCATGAGCCCGCCGGGCTGCGCGTGGCGCTCGTAGATCGTGACGTCGTAGCCGAGTGGCAGGAGATCATTCGCCACCGTCAGCGCGGATGGGCCGGCGCCGACAAGCGCAACGCGCTTGCCGTTCCTGATCTCCGGCGCTTTCGGAAGAAAGGCGGTGACATCGTCACGGTGATCGGCGGCGACACGCTTGAGTCGGCAGATGGCCACGGGTTTTTCTTCGACGCGGCCACGTCGACATGCCGGTTCGCAGGGGCGATCGCAGGTGCGGCCGAGGATGCCCGGAAACACGTTCGCCTCGCGATTGAGCAGATACGACTCGGTGTATCGACCCTGTGCGATGAGGCGGATGTATGCGGGAACGTTGGTATGGGCCGGACAGGCCCACTGACAGTCTACGACCCGATGGTAGTATTGCGGGTCGGTGACGTCCGTCGCTGCCATGAGGTGGGGCTCCTGAGGGAGAGAAAGGCGGATCACTGCTAGAGTGCGTTGGGGACCAGGACTCGGCAAGCAGGGTTTGACCCACGCGCCCGGTCGCACGCATCACAATTGCGGTGTCATGAAAAGGCGATGAAATGAGTCTGGATTAGATCGTCTGAAACGGTTGACCCCGGTCGAGCCCCCAACCGATTAGGTGCGCGGTGAGCCGTTTCGGGCCATGATTACGCGTGACCTGGTGTAGCCCGTTCCATCCGCCTGGGCTCTCATTCAGAGGTGAACGATGTATTTCCGGCAAACGTCCCGCAGTCTTCCCATGCTGGCTCTCATCGCCCTGGCCGCCTGTGGCGGTGGCGATGATGGCTCCGGCCCCACCAAGCCGGACCCTCAGCCGAAACCACCGACCGTGGCCAGCGTCACCGTCGCGCCGGCCACCGTCAGTCTGCAGCCCAGACAGACGAGCCAGTTGACGGCGACGCCGCTCGATTCCGTTGGGGGCTCTCTCTCGGGTCGGACGGTCACGTGGAGCTCCGCGAATCCTGCCGTCGCGGATGTGAGCAGCAGTGGTCTGGTCACGGCCGTCGCGCCTGGCACGGCCACCATGACCGCGACCATCGAAGGCAAGAGCGCAACCGCCGCGATCACCGTCACGCCCGCTACGGTCGCTACCGTGAGCGTGACGCCGGCCACGGCGACGCTCGAGCCAAAGCAGACGGCTCAGCTCACCGCCCGCGCGCTGGACGCGACCAGTACGGCGCTGACGGACCGCAAATTGACCTGGACGACCTCCAGTGCCGCCGTTGCCACCGTAAACGACTCGGGACGGGTCACGGCGGTTGCACCCGGCAGTGCCACCATCACCGCAACCAGTGACGGCAAGAGCGGGAGCGCGGCCATCACGGTGAATCGCACCTCGGTGGCCAGCGTGAGAATCGCGCCGAAGCCGCTGTCGCTCGAGCCACCGCAGACCCGCCAACTCAGTGTCCTGCTGCAGGGTGCCTTCGGCGATACGCTCACCGGACGCACCATCACCTGGGCCTCGTCCAACGCCGCCATTGCTACCGTCAGTACCACCGGGTTGGTGACCGCGGTGGCGATCGGCAGCACCTCCATCACGGCCACCAGTGAAGGGAAGACCGATACCGCGCAGGTCACGATCGCGCTGGCGCCCGTCGCGACAGTGGTGGTCACCGCGCCATCCACCGTGGTCATTCCCACCCAGAAGCTTCAACTGAACGCGGCACTCCGTGATTCCACGGGTCGTCTGCTCACGGGCCGGGCCGTCGACTGGTCGTCTTCGGCGCCACAGGTGGCCACGGTGGACAAGAGCACCGGACAGGTGACGGGTGTCGCCCCCGGTGCCGCAACCATCACCGCGCTGAGTGAGGGCCGGACGGGAACGCTACGGCTGACCGTCTCTGCCGGGACAGTGGTCGGCACTGCGGGAGGAACCATCACGTCAAGCGACAGCGCGGTGACCATCGTCGTCCCGGCGGGAGCGGTCCCGGTGTCCACGCCGGTCCTCATCCAGAAGGTCACCGAATCACTGGGATCGGCACCCACGGGATCCGAACTCAACGGCTCCGCCTATCGCATCGGACCTGCCGGCCTGACGTTCAGCAAACCCGTTACCGTCAGTGTGCGTTTCGACCCGCAGACGCTACCCAAATGGACCATGGGCGGCGATCTCCGGCTGTTCCGGCTCGTCGGGGGGGGCTGGGTCGCCATGGGGAACCCCCTGGTGGATGCGATCAAGGGAACGGTGGGAACCACGATCAACAGCACCGGTGCCGCCATTCGTGGAATGGTACGGCCTGCGTCCCTGGGAGACGGCCTGTTTCCCTTCCCGGCCGACGAAGACGAATCGGGTCTCGTGGTGAGGCCGGGTGTGAACTGGGCGGCCGTCAATCTCGAGCCATCGTCGGGGAGCGTGAACTTTCAGAAGCGCTATGTGGAGTTCACGGCTGGCCTCAAGCCGATTGGCGAACCGATCACGCTGCCAGCACCGTCCAGTACGCCAACGCCACTCTGGAAATTTCGCTGGCGTACCACAGGTCAGAATGGCACCATGGGTGGCGGGAAGGTGACAGGCTGGACGACGAACCAGAACGAGCAGTACATCGCGACCAATCCCAATCTGAACACGCTCAGGGGTGAGATCGACAAGGTCTATGTCGATGTGTTGCTCAATCCGTCCGAGGAGAACAACCCGTCAGCGTGGAAGATCACGACCCGAGAGGCCTCGGTGGATGCCGACCTCAAGACGACCTATGAGATCGTTCCCGCCGATGGTAAGGTGAATGTGGGGGAGGACCTCACACTGCGCCTGGTCATGCGGGCCGAGGATGGGCAGATCATTGAACCGGGTAAAGACACGAAGACGAAATGGGCAAGCAGTGGGAACCATGGCAAGATCCGGAACGGCAGCAGCCTTCTCACGGCGATCTACGCGGCCGATGCGAATCCCAAGACGCTGCCGCCGCGCGTGGACGACGTCACTGTAGAAGTGGAAGCGGTCGCGCAAATCGAGCACCGCGATGTGGTATGGGAGTTCTTCCCCCTGCCTCCGAAAATGAGGATCGTCAGGCAGTACACCGAGTCCCGCACGCTTCAGGGTTCGGCCAAGGCCTTCGTCACCGTCGACGCGAACTACAAAGCAGTCCTGAGTCCCGAGAGCACCGAGATGGCGCCTGGCGACAACAAGACGTTCACGGTGACACTCGACCCGCCGTTTGATGACCCCCGGGTGCAGTACAAGTGGTCCGTGATCGGCAACCGGGGGACTATCGATGTGGGATCGGGCCGGACGCCCCGGACGAGCGTCACCTATACGGCCAAGACGAATGCGACGGCGGGGACGGACCGCCTCAAGGTGGACGTGGTCACGGTGCTCGCGAATACCGAACTTGGAACCATCGCGACCGGCGAAGCGGCGATCGAGATTTCCAACAAGCTGCAGGGGTCCTGCACGGCGGACCTTGAGTACACCGGCACAGCCTGGGCTCGCGCGAAATGGCTGATCATTCCCAAGGTCATGGGGGCGACCTCGTATATTGTGACCGCTTCGCTGCATGACGGCAGCGAGTACAACAGAACCATCACGGGCGCGACCACGACCAACAAGTTCCAGTACAATGGTGTGACCGATGCGGGGAGCAGTTTCCGCATCAACCTGGCGAGCGGTGTCGGTCAGAACCAGGGGGCGCAGCAGCAGGTGGTACAGGCCTACATGGCCGAGTGCGCAAGCACATCAGTCCTGTACAAGGTGCAGTGAGTCACCGGGACGCAGGCTGCCCCCCGGCCGTACAAACGGTCGGGGGGCAGGGGCGTTTGGGAACTCGTGAAGCGGCAGCCAGTTCTCTGGTGCCCCATGCGAACGCCCGGACTCGAACCGGGATGGGTTGCCCCACCAGCTCCTAAGGCTGGCGCGTCTACCAATTTCGCCACGTCCGCGCATGACCCGCTGCCGCGATGCTGCCGGGTCACGCCACAAGTATAGTCAGGCCGGACCGTGACGTGGATCCCATCGCCAGTGCGCCGATTGTTGCGGCTTGGGGTAGAATCCGCCGGCGAAAAATCAGTGCGCCATCCTCGACGTTCTACCAACTATCCATTTCTGGAGCTTCCATGGTTCGCAGCACGCCGCACAGGCGGTATCCGATCGCCGCGACGCTCGCCGGCAAGGTGGCCTTCGCGTTGGCCTCGGCCGTCGCCCTGGCCGTGGCTTCCCCAACTCTGGAAGCCCAGGCCGGCAGCACCCGGGGCCTGATGCTGGGGCTTCAGTACGCCGGAGCGTCGGTCAGCGTGGCAGACGCCGCAGAGGACCTCAGGTTCGGCAACGGGTTCGGCCTGCACGCGGGCTATGGGGTGTCGGACAACATCGCTCTGCTCGCGAACTTCGATCGCGGTGTGCTCACGCGGCGTGGCGATAACGATAACGTGACAGTGTCGCAGTACGATGCCCTGCTGCGGATGTATCTGGCGCCCGGTGCATCCTCACCCGTCCGGCTCTTTGCCACGGCGGGCGCAACGGGGCGTGCCGCGACGGGTTCCACCAGTTTCGAAGGGGTCGCACCGACGGGGGGCGCCGGTATCCACCTGGGTGTTACGTCAGGCGTTTCGCTGACTGGCACCGCGCTCTGGACCTTTGGCAATCTGACCAGGCTCGCCGACATCACCAGCGGACGCCTCACAAAGGAATCCTTCAAGGC
>CAZPJX010000073.1:0-14586 GCA_964586985.1 uncultured Gemmatimonas sp.
CGCGCAACGTGGTCGGCCTTCTGAAAGGCGAAGGGCCCCGCGCGGGTGAATATCCATGACTGCCGATTGGTGCGCTGCTGGAAGATACCGCGTCACCGCTTCCGGAAGGTGCGTGCGGCCAGAATGCCACCGAGGAAGCCGCCCAGGTGCGCCTGCCAGCTGATCCCTGCCTGTCCCGGTGCGATGCCCAGCACCAGACCACCCCACAGCGCGGCCGTGACGAGACTCAGCAGAATGCTCGCCGCGCTGCGGGAATAGACACCGGCGAGCAGCAGAAACCCGAGGTAGCCGAAGATCACGCCGCTCGCGCCGATGTGCACCGACCCGGGTGCGCCGAGCGTCCAGGCAAATACACCGGCCCCCAGCATCGAGAAGAACGTCACGGGCAGGAAATGTCGGGCATCGCGCAGCATCACCATCCAGCCCAGCGCGAGGAACGGAATGGTGTTGGCCACCAGGTGCTGCAGATTGCCGTGAAGGAACGGCGCGAAGAGGATGCCGCGCAGTCCGGTCGCGGTGCGCGGGACGATGCCAAACTGCAGGAGGGCACCGCCGAGCATGCTGTTCACCACGAATGTGAGCCAGAAGGCTCCGAGTGTGGTGCCGAGTGTTACGACCTGGGTCTTGAGTGATCGGGACATCTGGACAGCTCGGGAACGCGTGCCGCGTGCCAATGAGGTCTTCGCCATTTGAGGAATGTAGTGCGACGAAGGCCCTGCGCGATGCGGCTGTCCGAACGGTATCTTCGCCGCATGACATCGAGTGAAGATTCCCGCCAGGCTGCTGTGCTGCATGATGAGGTGGTGTTTGGCCGCATCGCGCGCCGCCTGCTGCCGCTCCTCTTTCTCTGCTACATCGTCGCCTACCTCGATCGGGTGAATGTGGGTTTCGCCAAGCTGCAGATGGCGGAGGAACTCGCCTGGTCCGATACGATCTATGGCTTTGGGGGCCGGCATCTTTTTTCTCGGATACTTCCTGTTTGAAGTTCCGAGCAATCTGCTGCTTGAACGGTTTGGTGCTCGGTGCTGGATCGCGCGCATTATGATCAGCTGGGGCATCATCTCGAGCGCATTCGCCTTCGTGGATCGTATTCCGTGGGGACCCCTACCGGGCTGGTTTGGCGTGAACGCAGACGCGTTCGGGTTCTACGCCCTGCGGCTGCTGCTCGGGATCGCCGAAGCCGGTTTCTTCCCCGGCATCATCCTCTATCTCACCTACTGGTTCCCCGCCGCACGGCGCGCGCGGACCGTGGCGTGGTTCATGACGGCGATCGCCGTGGCCAATGTGATCGGCGGACCCCTGTCCGGCCTCATCATGAACGTATTCGACGGGTCGGCGTCGTGGAGCGGCTGGCGCTGGCTCTTCGTCATCGAAGGGCTCCCGTCGTTGCTCATGGGCTTCGTGGTGTTGCGCTGGCTCCCCGATGGCCCGAAGCAGGCGGCCTGGCTTTCGGCGCGCGACCGGGAGCTGGTGGAGAGCCGCCTGGCGGCCGACCGTGCGGCACGCGCTGCCGGCACCGCGGTCATGCATGGCAAGGACGCATCACACGGCGGACATGATCCGGCCACGGTGAAGGCCGCGATGACCGACCGGCGTGTGTGGGCGCTGGCCTTCGTGTATTTCGCCGGCACGGTGTCGCTGTACGGCGTGAATTTCTGGATGCCGACGATCATCCGGGAACTCGGCATCGATCACACGGCCTATCTGCAGGTCGGTCTGCTGTCGATGATTCCTTGGAGCATCGCTGGGCTGACGATGGTATGGGCCGGTTCGCATTCCGATCGCACGGGAGAGCGACGATGGCATGTGGCCGGTGCGCTGTGCGCGACCGCGGCCGGTCTCGGGGTGCTCTCGGTGGTCGGTCATGCGATCGTGCCGTCGTTGTTCGGACTGACGCTCGTGGCAAGCGGTGTGCTGGCCTTCTTCGCCACCTTCTGGGCGTTGCCCACCACGTTCCTGCAGCGATCGGCGGCGGCGGCCGGTATCGCGTGGATCAACTCCATCGGCAATCTCGGCGGACACTTCGGTCCGGATCTCATCGGCCGTGTACGCGCGGCCACCGGCGGAACGACCGGCGCCTTTCTCGCGCTCGGCGCCCTTGCCGTGCTTGGTGCGGTCGTCACGGTGATCGTGGCGGCGGAGCGTAGCGGTGCAGAACAGCGGGGGGAACACCGATGATACAGCAACGCGCGGATGTGGCGTCATCGGCGCCCCCCCGCGGTCTCAAATGACGTTGCGCTCCAGCAATGGCCTGCCCTCCGCGATCCGCTCCACGCGAAACGCACCGAGATCGATCGTGCGATACGCACCGGTGGCAATGAGTTCGGCGAGACCGCGGCCCACCGCCGGCGCCTGCTGCAATCCGTGCCCCGAGAAACCGCAGGCCGTGTAGACATTGTCGAATGGCGGCAGCGCCCCGACGAGACCGTTGTGATCGAAGGTGTTCACCTCGTAGTAGCCCGCCCACGCCGACGTCACCCGCAGCGCATCGAATGCCGGCACCCGATGCGCGAGCGCCGGCCAGATCGTTTCGTCGAAGAGTGCGTGATCCACCAGATCGAGTGGCAGGTCATCGGGATCGACACGCGGCGGTGCACCGCAGAGGAAGCGCCCCGGCTCCTGTTCCGGTCGGAACCACACCCCGCTCGGGTCGATGAGCAGAGGCGCATCGGCGAGTGTGACTTCCGCTTCGATCGCGAAGACATCGCGTTTGCGGGCATGCACCGGCAGCGGTACGCCGAGCCGCCGTGACACATGCCCCGCCCACGCACCGGCCGAGATCACCACGATATCGGCATCGAACGTCCGTCCGTCCGCGCAGTGCACCGCGCGCACTCGTGCTGTCTGCTTCACGAAATCCACGACGTCTGCTTCGAGGAAACGTGCCCCCGCCGCAATGGCCGCATGGCGGAACGCCTGCATCGCCGCATACCCATCGAACCAGCCCTCGCCACTGGTCGGGGTGGAGAGCCCGAGCGAGCCCAGGTGCAGATCGTCCACCTGCAACCACGGAAAGCGGGCGTGAAGAGCGGACGCATCGAGCAACGCGGTGTGCACGTCGTGAGTGCGCTGCAACGCATGCTGCCCGCGCAGGACCTCGGCACCCTGTGCCGTGGCCGCCAGATACAGATAGCCCGGCTCCACCAGTCCAATCGACGGCTCGTCACCCGCCACCGCGAGCGCCTTCCCGATCGCGCGGTAGAACGCGAGACTCGCCTGCGACACCCGGATGTTGATGGCCGTGGAGAACTGCTGCCGGATCGCGCACGCCGATCGGGCGCTGGATGCTCGGGCGTAGGACGGATCCCGCTCCAGGACCGTGACCTGCATGCCGTGTGCATGTGCCAGATACCAGGCCGTTGCCGAACCCATCACCCCGCCGCCCACGATCACGACCTGCCGATCCATGCACGCCCCCGTCCGGCGATATGCCGACGACCGTTCCGATGTAGAATCCTTCCATGTCCCAGGCATTCCCACCCGCTGGCAACCTGCTGCCGCAGTGCACGGCTGACCAGATCCACCGCCTGCTCGACTGGCCGGCGCTGGCCGATGCGCTCACCGCGGCCTTCAGAGATCCGCCCGCAGCGCCCGCGCGACACGCACATCCGCTGTTGCCACCGGAGGCAACGGGCGAGGCCGCCACGAGTGATGTCCTGCTGCTGATGCCGGCCTGGAATGCGCGGTACATCGGCCTCAAACTGGTCACTGTAATTCCCGGCGCACAGCAGCATGGCGGACATACGGTGGACGCCAGCTATCTGCTGCTCGATCGCCTGACCGGCGCGCCTCGGCTGCTTCTGGACGGCGAAGCGCTCACGGTGCGTCGCACCGCGGCCACATCGGCGGTGGCGGGCAGGGTGCTCGCGAGGCCGGATTCCGAAGTCCTGCTGATCGTGGGAACGGGGCGCCTGGCCCCCTGGATGGCCCGGGCACACTGCGCACTGCATCCGGGGATTCGCCGAGTGCTGATCTGGGGACGCGATCGCATGCGCGCCGCCGCGATGGCGGGTGAACTCGAACGGTATCCGGAAATCGGGATCGACGGCCGCCGGTGCTCCGTGGTGGTGACCCCGTCGCTCGAATCGGCCTGCGGCCGGGCCGACATCATCAGCTGCGCCACCACTGCAACCTCACCGATTGTGCAGGGCGCGTGGCTCCGGCCCGGCGTGCACCTCGATCTGGTGGGGGCTTTCACCCCCGGCATGCGCGAGGTGGACGACGTGGCCGTGCAGCGGGCGCTGCTCGTGGTGGACGATCGGCAGGCGGCGTTCCGCGAAGCGGGCGACATCCTGCAGCCTCTCGCCAATGGGGCGATCACGCGCGATCATCTGCGGGCCGACCTGCGCGCGATCCTCGGGGGAACGCACCCCGGCCGAGGCCGTGCGGAGGACATCACGATGTTCAAATCGGTCGGGCACGCGCTCGAAGATCTGGCAGCGGCCTCGCTGGTTTTCGAGCGTCTCGGCAGTCCCGGCGCGACACCGTCATCGTAAGACATCGCCAGACATCGTCAGGCATCGCACGTCATCCTGCGTCAACACGCGTCATCACGCACCATCGCCGTGTTCCACTCTCTCGCGCCGCCCTACATGTCGCTCGTGCCACCGACTCACACTGTGCTTAGCCGGCTCACCACCGGTGGGCTCCTCGCATTCTGTCTCATGGCGATGGCGGCGTGTCGCACGCAGGTCAATGCGGGTGGGGCAGCGAATGGCGTCGCAGACACTGTCGATGTGTTGCTGACCGGGGGGGAGGTGTACGACGGATCGGGTGGTGCCGCGCGATCGGCGGCGGTCGCGATCCGCGGCGATCGTATCCGGTTCGTAGGCGCGGTACCGCGCGATCTCGTGGCCCGCGAGCGGATCGATGTCTCGGGGCTGATCGTGGCCCCCGGATTCATCGACCCGCATACGCACACGTACGAAGGGTTGCCCCGACTCGGCGCGGCCGGCCGGCAGAACGCGTCCTCACTGATGCAGGGTGTCACCACCGTCGTGCTGGGTGCCGACGGGCGGGGACCCATCGACGTGCGCGCGGTGCTCGACAGCGCGGAACGGGCAGGGTTGGGCACGAATACCTACGCCCTGGTCGGTTTCGGCACCGTGCGTGGTCGTGTGCTCGGTGCATCTTCGGCACCGGCCACCCCGGCGCAGATCGACCGGATGCGCGCGCTGATCCGGCAGGGCATGGAGGAAGGCGCCTATGGTGTCGGTTCCGGACTGTTCTACGCGCCGCAGTCGTATTCGACCACAGAGGAAGTGCTGGCCGTGGTGTCCGCCGCACGACCGTTCGGTGGGGTGTATGACACGCACCAGCGAGATGAGAGCTCGTACACGATCGGGCTATTCGCATCGGTGGAGGAGTCGATCCGTATTGGCTGCGGTTCCGGACTCACCACGAACATCGGACACATCAAAGCACTCGGCGTGGACGTGTGGGGCAAGGCGGACAGCGTGCTGTCGATCATGCGTTCTGCGCGCGCTCGGGGGTGTGCGGTGGTGGCGGACCAGTATCCATGGACTGCCAGCGGCACGGGGTTGAGTGCTGCGCTGCTCCCACGCTGGGCACAGGCGGGTGGCGGCGATTCGCTCCGGGCGCGCATCGCCGATCCCGTCGTGCGAGCACGCATGCTCGCCGAGATGACGGAGAATCTGCGACGCCGCGGTGGGGACAGCACGCTGCTCCTGATCAACGGCGGCGCCGGTGCGGCCCCGTTTCTTGGCAAGACGCTCGCCGAGGTGGCGCGGGAACGCGGTCGTCCGGCAGTCGAGGCCGCGCTTGATCTCATCGCCCGTGGACTCGACATGGGCGTCGCCTCATTCAACATGACCGAAGCCGACATCGAGACGTTCATGCGTGATCCCTTTGTCATGACCAGTTCAGATGGATCGAGTGGGCATCCTCGGCTGTATGGCACCTTCCCGCGGAAGATTCGGCGCTATGTGCTCGAGAAGCCCGTGATCACGATGGCACGCATGATCGAGGCTTCGTCCGGCCAGGTGGCGCGCACCTACGGGTTCGCCGATCGCGGTGTGCTGAAGGTTGGCGCCTTTGCCGATATCATTGTCTTCGACCCCGAGACGATTCGAGAGGAAGCGACGTACACGGCACCAACGCGCCTGGCAACGGGCATGCGCTTTGTGTTCGTGAATGGCCGAGCCGCTGTGCGACAGGGCGCAATCACGGGAGTGCTTGCGGGGCGCGCATTGCGAAAGCGCTGAGGGTCGTCTCCCGTTGCCCGGCGGGACGATTTCCTGCAATGACACGCGAATATGCGGATGGCAGCGAGGATGGGTGGAGAACGCTGCACGTCTCACTACAGAAGCCTGGGACCAAACGCAAACGCCGCACGATCACCGCGCTTTCCCTCGCTAGTGGTGAGGGATAGCTTTGCAGGTGGCTTCCGTTCGTGTGGCGTATTGACGCCCTTGTCACGACAGGCGTTCCGATGACGGAGCGGGAGAGGAGTCAGCATTACCCCATACTGCCCCAGGAGGACTGATGGTTTCACGATTTGCCATGGCCCGCGTGCTGATGGCGCTGTTGTTGGGCGCTACGGTCGGCGTCGCCGCGCCATTGTTGGCACAGGGAGAGACCGGTCGAGTGGTCGGGACGGTCTCGGATTCCGCTACCGGACAGCCTCTGCAATCGGTGCAGCTGTTCCTTTCGCGTGGCACCACGCGCCTGGAAGCGCGCACGGCTGCCGATGGGCGTTACACCTTCGTGAATGTGCCGGCGGGGGCCTACGGGCTCGAAGCCATCCGACTGGGATACCGCCGCGTCGTGCGTGCGGGCATCACCGTGAATGCCGGCGCGACGTTGACGTATGACATCGCCATGGATGCGGCGGCTCTCAATTTGCAGGCGGTCGTCACCACGGGGGTTGTGGATCCGGCGAGTGGAACGCGCGTGCCGTTCACAGTCGGCCGCGTAAGCGCAGAGGATGCGCCGGTACCTGCCTCGAACGCGCTGGAGACCATCCAGGGCAAGATTGCGGGTGTGAGTGTGGTCCCCAGCGGTCAGGCGGGTGGCGGAACGAATATCCAGTTGCGCACGCCGACGTCCATCTCCAAGGGCAATTCGCCACTGGTCGTGGTCGACGGGGTCATCCAATCGGCCTCTTTCGACGCGGCGAGCGCTGATCTGCAGTCGATGGACATCGAGAGCGTGGAAGTGGTGAAGGGTGCCGCCGCCGCGTCTCTCTATGGTTCACGAGCCGCGTCGGGTGTCATTCAGATCCAGACGCGCCGCGGCACGAACATCGCCGAAGGCACCACGAAGTTCACCGTGCGCTCCGAGTATGGATCAAACGAACTCGGGCATAAGGTGCATTGGGCGCAAAACCATCCGTATGTGGTGGATGGCCAGGGTAACTGGCTCAACGCGACAGGACAGGTCGTGCCGCGTGAGCAGCGCATTGCCCGTCCGGCGTATCAGTCCTTCCAGGATGGCATCTACAAGGCGGGGACGCTTTACGATCAGGTCGACCGGTTCTTCGATCCCGGCAACTTCGCTCGCAACTCGCTCAACATCGCGCAGAACGGTGGCAAGACCAACTGGTTCTTCTCGTACGTGAACTCGCGCGAAGACGGCGTCGTGCTCAACGCCGGCCGTTACGATCAGAACGACTTCCGCCTCAACCTGGATCACCGCCCTCGCGCCGATCTGAGCCTCGGCTTCAGCGCCTATCACAGCCGTTCCCGGCGAGCCAATCTGTATGGGGACACGTTCTTCGATCTGATCAACCAGGCCCCGGATGTGGATCTCCGTCAGCCCGATCCCGATGGAACCCCCTACGTGTATCAGCCGGACTATGAGGGTCGGGAAGAGAATCCGTTGTATGTACTGTCGACGGAACAGAACTTCCGCAATCGGGCGCGTACGCAGGGCAGTCTCCAGGCTCGGTACACGCCGCGCTCATGGTTGACGGTGGATGGCAACCTGAGCTATGACCGCTCTGATCGATACAACACGTTCTTCCTGGACCAGGGCATCAAGACCGAAGGCTTCGCCACCGGCGGACCTGGGGAAATCTCCCGATTCAATGGCACGACGAACGCGCTGAACGCCTCGTTGTCCGCCAATCTGCTCAAGCGCGTGGGCAGCTTCACGCTGCGTTCGACCGTGCGTGGCCTTCTTGAGCGCGAGACCAACAACGTCAGCACCGCCAGCGGCAATACGTTCGCGGCGCCCGGCGTGAACAGTCTCGACAACCTCACCCAGCGTTTTGTCACGTCCACGGACCAGACGATCCGCACCAATTCCTTCTTCGTGAGCGCGGCCGCCGATTACCTCGGCAAGCTCATCGTGGACGGACTGGCACGGCAGGACGGGAGTTCGCTCTTCGGACCTGAAGAGCAGGAGAACTGGTACTATCGCGGCAGTGCGGCCTATCGCGTGTCGCAGGAAGACTGGTGGCCGTTCAAGAACAGCCTCAACGAGTTCAAGCTGCGCATCTCGCAGGGAACGGCCGGTGGACGTCCTGACTTCAACGACCAGTACGAAACCTACAGTTTCGTTGAAGGCGGCGGACTGGTGAAGGCGACGCTCGGCAATCGCTATCTCAAGCCCGAGTATTCGAAGGAGACCGAGATCGGCATCGATGCGATCGTGAAGAATCGCTACTCGCTCCAGCTCTCGTACGCACGCCAGACCACCACGGATCAGCTCATTCTGATTCCCTTGGCTGGCTTCTTCGGGTATACGAGCCAGTGGCAGAATGCCGGTACTGTTACAGGGAACACCTACGAGGCCACGTTTGAGGCGCAGATCATCCGTCGCCCGAACTTCACGTGGCGTTCCGGTCTCGTGCTCGATCGTTCACGCAACAAGATCACCGAGTTCAATCGCTCCTGCTTCACCACCAACACCATTCAGTATCGGTGCGCGGGCGAGACACTCGGCAACATGTATGGTTTCAAGTTCCTGCGTGACGCCAGCATGCTGCCGGCCGCCGAGGCGGCGCGTGCCAGTGAGTTCCAGGTGAATGACGACGGGCTCCTCGTCTGGGTCGGTGCCGGGAACAACTACACCGACGGCGAAACGAAGAAGCTCTGGGGCACGAGCACCTCGATTGGTGCGACCAACTATGGTTGGGGCCAACCCATCCGTCAGGTCGATTCCACTGGCAACGCCGCCGTCGTGCATATCGGCGATGGCAATCCCGATCTGCGCATCGGGTTCTCCAATACCATCGGCTGGCGCAGTCTGCAGATGTTCATGCTCTGGGACACGCAGTTGGGCGGCGATGTCTACAACCGCACCAACCAGCGCATGTATCAGTACGGTCGCAGTCGCGATGTCGACCAGGCCGGCAAGGCCCAGGAACTCAAGAAGACCACCGCCTACTACGTGACGCTGTACTCGGCGAACGACCCCACCGACTACTTCGTCGAAGACGGTAGTTACGTGAAGTTGCGTGAGGTCTCGTTGAAGTATCGTGTGCCGAATCGCCTCGTGCGGGCCCTGGCCAGCACCGGTGTCGAGCAGATGTCGCTGTCGCTCATCGGCCGCAACCTGTTCACGTTGACCAAGTACAAGGGCTACGATCCCGAAGTGGGCAGTGTGCTCAACCGGTTCGACAGCTTCGCCTATCCGCGCTACCGCACGTTCACGGGTAGTGTCGAGATCACCTTCTGACCGGGCGCCCTCACATGATTTCCTCACTCAAGAAGTTCGCACTCCCGGTTGGTTTGACGCTCGTGGCGGCATCCTGTCAGGATCTCAATGTCGTCAACCCGAACCGTCCGGACGCCGCGCGCGCCACGGCCCAGCCCGTCACCACGGAGACCTTCATCGCGACATCCTTCCGGACCTGGTGGCCGGTGGCGGGACACGATGACTATCCGGCATGGGCGCTCTCCACGATGGCGCGTGAGATCACGTCGGGCTTTGCCGATTTCGGGCAGCTCGAGCTGTCCGCCGAACCACGGTCGTCGTGGAACAACAGTCCGGTCAACGCGCGCAGCAGCGTGGCGGAGACACCGTGGTATGGCCTCTATCGCACCATCTCCACGGCCAACGACGTGGTAGGCGCGATCGATCGCGGGTTGGTGATTGAAGATCCCACGCGCACGGCCCGCGCCAAGGCGATGGGCAGACTCATGCAGGGTCTCTCGTACGGCTATGTGAGCCTTTACTTCGACAAGGGGCCGCACATCGACGAGAAGACGCTGCTGGATACCATCAAGACGCCGACTTTCGTGGACTACAAGGCGCTCAGCACGGCGGCAGTTGGTTACCTCGATGGTGCCATCGCTACTGCCAACGCACAGCCCGCGATGACCTTCCCGGTCGATTCCTGGCTCTATCAGGCGATGACCAAGGACCAGTTCGTGCGCCTCGCCAACTCGTTCGCGGCGCGCATCATGGTGTACTCCGCACGCAATCGTGCGGAGCGTGCTGCGGTGAACTGGAACGAGGTGATCCGTCGGGTAGATGCTGGTATTCAGGCTGACTTCCAGCCCACGGCGCAGCCTGACATTCTCTGGGATGACTGGAAGCGCCTGATTGCCCGTCTGCGTACTGCCGGTCGTCCGTCGGACTTCGGTCGGCCGAGCTACTGGCTCATCGGACCGGCCGACTCCACGGATGGTTGGAAGAACTGGGTGGCGACGCCGAACGACAACCGCGTGGCATTCCAGATGCGTACCAAGGATCGCCGCATCCAGGGGACGACCGGACCGACCTCCATTGGCAAGTACATGGGATACAACAAGAACGACATTTTCCGCGCGGATCGCGGCACCTATCGTTTCTCCCACTACTACTACAAGCGCAACGGGACCGACCTGACCTATCAGACGGGGACACAGGTCGCGATGACGGTCACCGAGATGGATCTGCTCAAGGCCGAGGCCCTTATTCGACTCGGGCGCGCGGCGGAAGCGGTGCCCCTCATCAACAAGTCGCGAGTCGCCAATGGTGAACTGCCACCAGTCACCGTGGATGGTCCGCCCAATGAGGCAGGTTGTGTGCCGCGCAAGGAAAACGGCAGCTGCGGCAGTCTCTGGGATGCGCTGCGTTATGAGAAGGGTGTTGAAGGCGTCGGCGTGAACGGGGTTGTGGCCTTCTTCGATGCGCGTGGTTGGCAGACGCTGCCGGAGAACACTCCCATTCAGCTGCCGATTCCCGGTCGTGAGCTTGCGACGCTGCAGTTGCCGCTCTACACCTTTGGTGGCCCCGGCGGTCAGGGAAGCGCGCCGGCCCGCGACCCCGAGCGCTGCCCGGCCTCGGGACTTGCACGCTGCCCGTAAGCCTGGGTACGAGGCAGGCTCGAACGGAGCAGGGTTGAACGATGAAGCGGGTCCGGGAAATTACCCGGGCCCGCTTTTTCATGGGGGAGGTGCCAGAGCGATGTGCCCGTGCCGCACTCACCTGCCACGCTCCCGATTTGGCCTGGAGACATTAACGCGGGGTCTCGAGTACCCCACTCAGCCAATGCAGGGTGTTCAATACAAACTGGGCATTCTGCTCGGCCAGTGGGGCATTCATCCCCATCGGGCGTTGCTCTGCACCGCTCACCTGCGCGCTGAACATCGCAGCTTCACCAAACAGGGCTACCCGGCCACGGCTCACCTGACGTGTGGCTCCCTGCAGCCAACCGCCCACAGGCCGTTGGATGGTCGTAGAATCGAAGACCCAGGCGTAGCGTGGTTCGAGCGAGACGTAGTTGGACGGCAGCACCAGAACGGGTTTCACGTTGGGCGCGTCCCAGCGGAATGCCTGGCCGGTGAAACTGCGTACCTGCGTGATGTGCTCGCGCGCATCACGCCCCGCGCGGATGGCGTGTGCGGGCAGCGTTCCGTCGTTCGATCGGAACAGGGTTGGCGTCGCACTGCCTCCTCCGCGTGTTGCTTCGACCGTTGCCTGGTCGACGGCATCATACGCAAAACCATCGGTGAATTGGGCGCCGAATGCGGCAGCCAGATTTCGTGCAGCGCCGGCGAGCGGCTGGTGGTCTGCGATAAGCAACAGCGCACCTCCGCCCTCGACCCAGGAAGCGACGGCCGCGACCTCCGTGGTCGTGAAGGCCGCTGGCGTGGGGCGTGGCTGTCGAGGCCAGGGGATGCCGTTCTGCGCGTTCGCGATCACCAGCAGGTCACAGCGTGTGAGTGACGCTGCGGTGAAGGATTCGCGCAGGGCTTCGACACGGTATCCATCACGCCGGGCAAGGTCGCCGAAGGCGAAGAACCGGTTGTCGAGGGTGTGAAAGTTGTGGTGGGCCTCGTCGAGACAGAGGCGAGGCCCGTTCATATCGGCGTAGGCGGGGCGAGGAACCGGGGGATGGAACTCCCGATCCGGTACCTGCTGTCCACCGAGGGTATTTGCTGCGACCGAAAGAGCGAATGCCAGGGTGAGCGTCCGGATGCGGATCCGTGGACGGGCGCTCACCTTGGCGCACGCTGCTACCGCCCGGGAATGCACGGCTTACACCAGCAGGCGTTGCGCGGCGGCCGTGATCTTGTCGGCGGTGATGCCGAACTTCTCATACAGCACCTGGTAGGGAGCACTGGCGCCAAAACGCTCGATGCCGACGACGGCTCCGCGGTCACCCACCCAGCGATACCAGGGCATCGGATGTGCAGCCTCGACCGCCACCCGCGGGACACCCGTGGGCAGGATGTGGTTCCGGTACTCCATCGGTTGTTCCGCGAACAGTTCAAGACTCGGGCAACTGACGACTCGCGCGTGCACGCCGTGCCCCGAGAGCTGTTCACGGGCCGCGAGAGCGACTTCCACCTCTGAGCCGCTGGCCATCACGACCACGTCGGGCACACGACCGGCGACATCGGTAACGATGTAGGCACCATGTGGTACTCCCGCACGCGCACGCGCCGATTCTCCGGGGTTCGAGAGCTTCTGTCGCGTCAATACGATAGCGGTTGGCCCGAGGCGATGGTGGAGTGCAAATCGCCACGCCTCGCTCACCTCATCGGCGTCTGCTGGACGCAGGACGACAAGATTCGGAATGCAGCGCAGCGCGGCGAGATGCTCGACCGGCTGATGCGTTGGGCCGTCTTCACCCAGTCCGATGGAATCATGCGTGAAGACGTAGACGGCCTGCACTCCCATGAGCGCCGCCAAACGGATGGCCGGACGCATGTAGTCGGAGAACACGAGGAACGTGCCACCATAGGGAATGATGCCGCCATGCAATCCCATGCCATTCATGATCGCACCCATTGCGTGCTCACGAATGCCGAAGGGGATATTGCGACCGGCAGGTTCCTGCGCCGAGTAGAGAGGGGCGCCCTTCACCGTCGTGAGATTCGAACCCGACAGGTCGGCACTGCCTCCAATGAGTTCGGGCAGCACCGGTGCGATGGCATTGAGCACCACCCCGCTTGCGGCGCGACTGGCGACATTGCCGCTCTTGGTGTCGAAGGTGGGGAATGCCGCATCGAGTGTGGCCGGCAGTCTGCCTTCAAGGCGACGGGTGAACTCCGCGGCGAGGTCCGGATATGCGGCAGCGTACGCGCTCCAGGTCTCGGTCCAGGCGGTGCGGGTGGTTGCGCGGGCTGCCGCGGCCTCACGCCAATGCGCCCGCGCCGCATCCGGAATGAAGAACGGCTCCGTACTTGGCCAGCCATACGCCTGCTTGGTGAGCGCGATTTCGCTGGCGCCGAGCGGCTCCCCGTGTGCCTTCGGGGTATCCTGGCGGTGCGGTGAACCGAAACCAATGTGCGTGTTTGTCACGACGAGCGTCGGGCGCTCCCTGTCCGCCTTCGCCTCAGCGATTGCCGCGTCGATCGCGGCGAGATCGTTCACATCGGCGATGTGCAGGACCTGCCAGCCGTAGGCACTGAAGCGCTTGGCGACATCGTCGTTGCAGGTGATCGACGTGTGGCCATCGATTGTGATCCCATTGTTGTCGAAGAAGCCGATCAGCTTGCCCAGCTTCATGTGACCAGCGAAACTCGCCGCCTCGTGCGAGATGCCTTCCATGAGGCAGCCATCACCCGCAATGAAATAGGTGTAGTGATCGACGACGGCGTGGCCTTCCCGGTTGAAGGTCGCCGCCAGTTGCGTTTCGGCAACGGCAAGCCCAACCGCGTTGGCGACGCCCTGACCCAGTGGGCCGGTGGTGGTCTCCACTCCTTTCGTGTGGTGGACCTCCGGGTGCCCCGGGGTCAGGCTATCCCACTGACGGAAGTGGCGGATTTCTTCGAGCGGCAAGTCGTACCCGGCGAGATGCAGCGTACCGTACAGGAGCATCGATGCGTGCCCCACCGAGAGTACGAAGCGGTCTCGATCGGCCCAGTGCGGAGCTGAGGGGTCGTGGCGCAGATGCCTGGCGTACAGCGCATACGCGAGCGGTGCCAACGCCATGGGTGTGCCAGGATGACCGGACTCTGCCGCCTGAACGGCATCCATGGCCAAGGTGCGAATGGTATCGATGGCAAGCCGCACGGTCTCGGGAGAGGCGGCTGCAACAGCGGACGGGGAAGTCGAACCAGCAGACGCTGGCCCAGCGGGTGACGCTGCGGACTCGAAGCGCTCCGAAATGTTCAGGGCACTGACCCGAATGACGGTCCTCGAACGGACGGGAGGGCGCACCCGATCGGCGATGCGCCACAGCCT
>CAZPJX010000074.1:0-14511 GCA_964586985.1 uncultured Gemmatimonas sp.
TTTTGTCAGCAGTGAGGTTTCTGGATGCGCGCTGCCCCTGCTCCACGAAGGGCCAGTCTGCGTGACGCGGATCGGCCCTTCGTTGTTCCTCACTTCGTTGTCCAAGTTTCTGCGCGTCGTCCAAACTCCGTCGTTCCCTCCCGCCACCCTGTAGTTCCCTCCATCCCATCGGGCGCTTTCCCCGGCGCCCACCCTTTCACGGGCGTGCGCGCCCTTCGCGCCCCCGTGCTCCGCTGAGCTAACCGGAGACCTCCGTCTCCTGCTGGCAATGACATCACCGCCTCCCCGCACACATCCGCTGCGGAGTCGGCGGTCGTGTCATCGACCGACCACATCTGGGTGGTCGGCGTGTGATCCTGATCTGGGGAGTCACGAGATGCAATTGTTCGTACCCGCTGCGTTCACCCGTGGAGAGCCAGACGGCTCACCACCGGTCGCCACACGTCCGCAGGCTCTGCGGCGTCGGTTGACCACATCACTACTCGCCTTGGCGGCGAGCCTAGGATTGCTCGCGCCGCCGACGCTGGTGGCGCAGCAGGGTGCGGGAGGCACCGTGACCGGCCAGGTCACGGACGCCGGAACCGGTCAGCCCATTCAGCAGGCCCGTGTGCTCGTGTCGGGCACGCAGGTGGGGACGCTGACGGCCGAGAATGGTCGGTATACTCTCCGCGTCCCGAACACCGGTTCGGTCACCCTCGATGTGAGCCGGATCGGCTACGAAGCCCAGAAGCTCACCGTAAACGTCACGGCCGGTGCGCCGGTCGTACAGAACGTGACGCTTACCCAGGCGGCTTTCTCGCTGTCAGCGGTCGTCACCACCGTGACGGGTGCCACGCGTAAGGTCGAGCTGGCGAACTCCACGTCGCAGATCTCCGTGGCCGAAAAGGTCGCGGAAATCCCGGCGGCCTCCCTCGGCCAGATGCTCTCCGGCCGCTCCGCCGGTGTGCAGATCGTCTCCGAAGGCGCTTCCGGCGGCGGCTCGCGTATCCGCATCCGCGGTACCTCCTCGCTGTCCCTGAGCAACAATCCGGTCGTCATCATCGATGGCGTCCGCGTGAGCTCGGAAACGAACAATTCCGCCATCGGCGTGGGTGGTGCAGGCCCGTCGCGCTTCGACGACCTGAACCCGGATGAAATCGAGAACATCGAGATCATCAAGGGTCCGTCGGCTGCGACGCTCTACGGCACCGAAGCGGCCAACGGCGTGATCAACATCACGACCAAGAAGGGCAAGAGCGGCAAGACCAAGACGACGTTCTACACCGAGCAGGGTTCGATCACCGATCCCCGCAAGGGCTCATACCCCGAGATGTACTCCCTGTGGGGACATAACCCGGGCACCACGACGCCCCGCGTCTGCCGTCTCGCCAACGTGCTCGCCGGCTGTATCGCGGACTCCCTGACCCACGGTCAGCTGCTCAACATCGACTCACTCTCCCCGATCGATCGCGGCAACCGTCAGCAGTACGGCATGCAGGTGTCGGGCGGCAATGATCGCGTGCAGTTCTTCCTCTCCGGCGAGTCGGAGATCGAGCGCGGCATCTACAAGATGCCGGATCGGGACATCGCCTTCCTCAAGTCGTTCCGGCAGACGGACTTCATCCCGAACAACCAGATCTATCCCAATGCCCTGGCACGCAACAGCTTCCGTGCCAACCTCAGCTCCCAGCTGGCGTCCAACCTGTTCGTGCAGGCGAGTACGGCCTTCATCAACAGCGACATGCGCCTGCCGATCAACAACAACAGCAGCCAGAGCCTCATGGTGACGGCGCTGGGTGGTGCGTGGAACACCGCGACGAAGACGGCCGACGGATACCCGGTTCCAGGGTCCCGTCTCTACAGCCCGGGCGACATCATGTCGATCACCAACACCCAGGGCATCAACCGCTTCATCAACAGCACCTCGGTGCAGTACAACCCGCTGAGCTGGCTCGCCATGCGCGGTGCCGTGGGTATCGATTACACGGCCCGTCTCGATCGTTCGTACAACCGCTTGAACGAAGGGCCGGCCGAAGGCACGCGTCGTCTGGGGAACGCATCGCAGTTCCGTACGGCCTCGCAGCAGCAGACGGTGGACCTCGGCAGCACGGGGACCTTCCAGCTCGCGTCCTGGCTCAGTTCCAAGACGTCCGTCGGTATGCAGTACATTCGCGGGGTGAGCGAACGGACGGGTGCTTCAGGTCTCGGTCTCCCACCCGGCTCCATCTCCGTGTCGGCCACGTCCCAGAGCCGTACGCCCTCCGAGGCTACGTCGGATCGTCGGACGCTCGGTTACTATGTCGAGCAGGTGTTCGGCATCAACGATCGCTTCTTCCTCACCGGTGGTGTGCGGCGTGACGCCGCGTCAGCCTTCGGTGACGATTTCAAGGCTGTTGTGTATCCCAAGCTCGGTGCCTCCTGGCTCGTGTCCGAGGAAGGCTTCTTCAACAAGCCGTCCTGGATCCAGTCGCTGCGGCTGCGCGGTACCTACGGCGCTTCAGGACAGATCCCGAACCCGGATGATCCGCTCCGCTATTTCTCCCCGGGCACGCTGACGCTGTCGAACGGATCGGATGCCCCCGGCATCACGCTGAGCTCCCTGGGTAACTCAGGCCTCAAGCCGGAGTTCTCCGCCGAACTGGAGACGGGCTTCGATCTGGCGCTGTTCGACGGCCGGACCAACCTGGACCTCACCTACTATAACAAGAACACCACCGACGCCCTCATCGCGCGCGAAATGGCGCCGTCGCTCGCCGGTATCACGAGCCGTCTGGAAAACATCGGTGATGTGAAGAACTCCGGACTTGAAATCACGTTCAACCACCGCCTGCTGAACCGCGAATCGGTCGGTGCGGAGATCGCCATCACGGGATCGACGAACAAGAACGAGATGACCAAGATCGGCGAAGGCGCAACGGCCATCTTCACCGGTGACCGCTCGACCCAGCGCAACCAGCCTGGCTACCCGCTGTTCGGACTGTGGGGCCGCAAGTACGACTGGAATGACGCCAACAGCGATGGCATCATTGCCGCATCCGAAATCCGGATGGACGACTCGTCAACCTTCGTGGGAGCCACCTACCCCACGCGCGAAATGGCGGTGTCGCCCACGCTCGAACTGCTGGGCAAGAAGCTGCGGATCAACGCCCAGTTCGACAGCAAGTGGGGTCACCGCAAGTTCAACGACACGCAGCGTCACCGCTGTCAGAACGGTGTCTCCTGCCGTGGTGCCTACGACAAGGATGCGCCGGCGTGGGAACAGGCGCAGGCTGTCACGATCGGTCTGGGCTCGTTCTACGGGTACTTCGAGGATGCGTCCTTCACGCGATTCCGCGAACTCTCGGTGAGCTACCAGATGCCGGACCGCTGGACCAAGGCCCTGCGCGCCGAGCGTTGGAACATCACGCTCTCGGGCCGTAACCTCGCGGTGTGGACCAACTACACCGGTATCGACCCGGAAGCATCCGCGGGCAGCAACGATGCACAGGCTAGCGAAGAGTACTTCTCGACCGCTCCGATGCGGTACTTCATCCTTCGCATGAACTTCAACTTCTGAGGATGACACCGTTGATGTCTCTTACCAACAAGCCCGCACGTTTGGTGCTGCGTCCCGCTCTTGCCGTGCTGGCACTGAGCGCCTGCTCCACGGACAGTCTCAATGTGTCGAATCCGGACCTCATCAAGCCGAACGATCTCAAGAGCGCCGCGGGCGCTCAGGTGGTGCGTAACGGTGCGGTGCGGGACTTCTACATTGCCTTCTCCGGCACGCAGGACGGTGTGGTGGTGCTGTCCGGTGCCATGGCCGACGAAACCGAGGTGACCGACACCTTCGCCGACCGGCAGCGGGCGAACGAGCGCAACCTCGATCCGATGCTGGGAGGCGCGCAGAACTCGCTCTACGCCAACCTGCACAAGGCGCGCACCGATATGATCACCGCGGCGCGCATCTGGTCCGCGTACAAGGCGGCCTCCAAGGATTCCCTCGCGGAGATCTACTCGCTCAAGGGATTGTCGGAGACGTACCTGGCCGAGATCTATTGCTCGGGTGTCCCGTTCAGCTATGAGGATGACGCAGGGAAGGCCGTGTTCGGGAAGCCGCTCACGACCGCCCAGATGTTCCAGGCGTCGCTGGCGTCCTTCGATACGGCGCTGACCAACGCTTCCTCTGCAAATGCCAAGGCCCTGGCCCAGATCGGCCGTGGCCGGGCGCTGCTCAACCTAGGGCAGTTCGCCCAGGCGGCCCAGGCGGTGCAGGGCGTGGCCACCAGCTTCAAGGCGCAGGCGTATCACTCCACCGCTTCAGGAAGCCAGAACAACGGCATCTGGAGCGGCACGGTGCCGGCCGCCAGCCGCTACACCGTGGCGACCAATAAGGGCACGAACGGGTACAACTACCTGCAGAGCCCTGCGGATCCCCGCATGCCGTGGGTGCCGTCCACGCGCACCGGCTTCGATGGTCGGACCGTAAACATGCCGACGCAGCAGAAGTACCCGGGCCAGAGCAGCCCGGCAACGTATGCGGATGGCGTCGAAGCTCGGCTGATCGAGCTGGAAGCGCAACTGCAGGCCAACACGCAGGCGGCCCGGGACGCGGTGTATGCGGGCCTGAACAACCTGCGTGCGACGGCGATTTCTCCAGCCATGGGCCCCCTGGCTGGTGGCGCGCCCACTACGCAGGATGCTGCCGTGAACCAGTTCTTTGGTGAGCGGGCGGCGTGGCTGTGGCTCACCGGCCATCGCCTCGGCGATATGCGCCGCCTCGTGCGGCAGTACGGCCGTGCGGCCAACACGGTGTTCCCGGTGGGTGCGGTGCGCACGCGTCCGGAAATCAACTACGGAAACGACGTGAACTTCGTCATCCCGTTCCGTGAGACGAACAACCCCAACTTCACCGGCTGCCTGGATAACAAGGCGTAAGCTGCGGGATGGGTGTGAACGAAAGGAGCGCCGCCGGAGAGTGTCCCGGCGGCGCTCCTTTCGTTTCTTTGGCAGATCAGTTCAAGGGTCCGTGCTGCGGGCGGCGGATCGATCCGCCGCCCAGACGGAACTCGAGACGTGTTCGTTCAGTTCCGTCCACCCGCGGCGCGTCCCAGATCCACCGCCTTGAATCCCTGCTCACCCCAGCCGCTCACGAAGA
Organism: uncultured Gemmatimonas sp.; assembly: GCA_964586985.1. Taxonomy (GTDB): domain Bacteria; phylum Gemmatimonadota; class Gemmatimonadetes; order Gemmatimonadales; family Gemmatimonadaceae; genus Gemmatimonas. The sequence continues at coordinate 5,117 of CAZPJX010000074.1, forward strand.
CGCTGAACCCCTGCTTCATGCGCAACTCGATATCCGCAGCGCTCGCCGGGTAACCGCAGGGCACGTTGAACTCCTTGCAGGCCGCCAGCACCTTCTGAATCGCCGCTTCCCAGGCTGCTTCATCGAACTTGCGTTGCCCGCTGGCATCCGTAGTGGTGAACACGCCACGCAGCGTTCCGGCGCCGGGGAAGAGCACCCCAACCCCCTTCACCGCGGCAATTTCGCGGACGTTGGCGAGCCCCTCATGGCTCTCGACCACTGTGAAGTTCACGATCTCGCCCTTCGGGTTCAGCGGCCAGAGGTCGGCGCGTTCCTTGTACTCCTTCTCGCTCATACCCCAGCGTGCGGGCGCACTGCCCACGTTGTCGGAGCGCGTCCCGCCGTTGCTCTTGAAACGAAGTGCTGCAACACCCTGCTTGAGCTCCGCGGCGCTTTGCACGTCAACGAACATGATCCCCGATACGCCTTCGTTCAGCAGCTTGCCGATGCGCACCGTCGCCAGCGCCGGATCTGCCGCAATCTCGGGGGTCTTCACGAACACCGGGTGCGTCAGACGCAGGGCCTTCCCCTTCGGTGCGGAGCCAGCGGTCTCGAGCGCCTTGGCAAACTGTGCGAAGGGCGGGAATGACTCGTCGAAGTTGTGTTCCGGAGAGCCATCGAACAGGTAATCCGCCTTCTTGTAGGCCAGGGCCTCGCTGGCCAGTTCGTTCATGCTCTTGACCGGCCCGGCTGGCGCAGGCTGGCCCGGGCGCGCCCGTGGGTTGGACGGGATGTAAAGACCGAGTACCGGCTTCTTGGCCGCCAGCAGGTCGATCACGGGGTTGAGACGGGACTGGGCATGCGCCGAGGTTGGCACAGTACTCAGCGTTGCGGCAGCCGCGGCAGCCAGCATCCAGCAGGATCGCACAGGGTCCTCCGAGGTGGGGAAGGTGTGTTCGAGGGGACCAACGGGACGTGTGGTCACACGAACGGGTGGGACGGACCGGGTGGTTGACTGGACTGCGGCGCGGGTCGTGCGGCGGTCAGCCAGGCCTCTACATGTCCATTACGCACCCAAACGGCTGAAAGGGGTGAAGCGCTGGAACGCCGTCGGTACCCGCCGTGAACGAAATCGTTGCCTGTCGCGTACACCTATGTCAGCATTGATGTCGGTTATTCCTGCCGAGTGGTGACGCTCCCCTTCCCGCGTCACCTCTGCCAACCCGCCGGTTCCTGGAGGTTTGGGGATGAAGTCGTTGGTTGTCGCTGGTTCCGGTTGCCTGGCGCTGCTCGCCGTCGCGTCGCTTGATCGCCCCGTCGATCAGCACGCGCGTCGCGTCGCGTCGGACGCTGCGGCCACGCCCGTCGCAGCCGGCACCGCTCATGTGGTGCCCGCTGCCTATGATCGTTTCGTCGACGCCGTCACGGCGTCCACCTCTTCCCCTACCGGCCCTCGGACCGGACACCCCGTGCTTCGCCCCGGCGCCACGGTGATGACCAACGAGGCGCTGGACGATGTGGTGAAGAAGACCTGCGCGGGCTGTCACAGCGATACCCGTCGACAGGGAAATCTCTCGCTTACCGGCTTCGCCCTTACCACAGCTGGTGGAACAACACCGGACGTGGTCGAGAAGATGATCAACAAGCTCCGGTCCGGCATGATGCCGCCCAAGGGGCGTGCTCGGCCGGCCGGGGATACGCTGCAGGTGCTGATGGAAACGTTGGAACGGAATATGGATTCGCGGTACGTTGCGAGCCCGAATCCGGGATCCCGCGTGTTCCAGCGCCTGAATCGCCCTGAGTACGAGCGCGCGGTGCGTGACCTCCTTGGCCTCGAGATTAGCGCCAGCTCCTGGCTGCCGCTCGATACCAAGAGCGCAAACTTCGACAATATTGCGGACGTGCAGATGCCGTCGGCGACGCTTCTGGATTCCTACCTCGATGCGGCCAGCGAAATCAGCCGCCTCGCGGTTGGCGATATGAAGGCGGCGGTGTCCACCAGCACGTACAAGATTGCGCGTCTCGCGTCGCAGCTTGATGAAGTGGCTGGGGCGCCGGCAGGCACGCGCGGCGGAACGTCGGTGGTGCACAACTTCCCGGCAGATGGGGAGTACGTCTTCACGGTCACGCTGCACGCCATTCCCACAGGCCAGTTGTTCGCCTCCACGGCCCCGTTCGATGAAAAGATCGAGATCGCGGTGAACGGGGAGCGAGTGGCCCTGCTCGACATCGATCGCGGCATGTCGCAGTCCGATCCGACGGGGATGGACATCCGCACCAAGCCCATTGCGGTGCGTGCGGGCCCCCAGCAGATCTCGGCGACCTTCCTGCGTACCTTCGAAGGCCCGGTGAACGACAACATCACGCCGTTGGGTCACAGCATTGCTGATACCCAGATTGGCGCGCAGTCGGGCATTACGGTGCAGGCGCACGTGCAGAATTTCAGCGTGACCGGCCCCTACAACCCCACCGGCATCTCGGACACGCCAAGCCGCCGCAAGATCTTCACCTGCCGTCCCCTGTCCGCTGCGGAGGCTCGTCCCTGCGCCCAGCAGATCCTGACGCGTTTGGGCACGCAGGCCTACCGCCGGCCGATTACGGCCACCGACGTGAAGGCACTCCTGGCCTTCTATGACAACGGTGCGAAGGAAGGAGGCTTCGAGGTCGGAGTGCGTCAGGCGCTCGAAGCGCTGCTGTCCAGTCCGCACTTCATCTTCCGTATCGAGGATGTGCCGGCCACGGCCAAGGGCCAGATCGCGGTGAGCGGGCTCGACCTGGCTTCGCGCCTGTCCTACTTCATCTGGGGCGCTGCGCCCGACTCCCAGTTGGTCGCCCTGGGTCGTAGCGGCCGTCTGCAGGATACCACGGTCCTGATCGCCCAGACCAAGCGTCTGCTCAAGGACCCGCGTTCCCAGGCGCTGTCCACACGCTTCGCCTCGCAGTGGCTGCGCTTGCAGGACGTTGCGCTGGTGCACCCTGACGCCAACCAGTACCCGGACTTCCGCGAGCAGCTGGCGACCGACATGGTGGAAGAGACGGAGCGATTCTTCGACTATATCGTGCGCCAGAACCGCAGCGTCTTTGACGTCTATACGGCGGACTACACCTTCCTGAACGAATCGCTCGCGAAGCACTACGATATTCCCGGTGTGGTGGGTCCCGAGTTCCGCAAGGTGACCTATCCGAAGGATTCGCACCGTCTGGGCGTTCTTGGGCAGGGCAGCGTGCTGACGCTGACCTCGGTAGCCAACCGGACGTCGCCCGTGCTGCGTGGCAAGTGGGTCATGGAAGTGCTCATGGGTTCACCGCCGCCGCCGCCGCCGCCCAATGTTCCGGATCTCGAGGCGACGGGAGCGGCGAAGGAAGGCAAGATGCTGACCACGCGTCAGCGTATGGAAGCGCACCGCGAGAACCCCTCCTGCAATTCCTGCCACTCCGTCATCGATCCAATCGGTCTGGCGCTGGACAACTTCGACGTGATGGGCCGCTGGCGCATCCGTGAGAACGGCACGGAATTGGATACGCGGGGCGAGTACTACGACGGTTCGAAGGTGACGAGCCCCGCCGACTTGCAGGACGCACTCCTCAAGCGACCGGTGCCCCTCATGCGCAACTTCGCACAGAACCTGATGGCCTACGCCCTCGGTCGGCGCGTCGAGTACTACGATATGCCAGCCATCCGCAAGATCGAGGTGGCGGCCCGTCCCTCGAATTACAAGATCGACGAGTTTATCTTTGGTGTCGTGAAGAGCGATGCGTTCCGCAAGCGGAAACTGGTCGCCGATGCCACGCCCGCCACCCATGAAACGCTCCCCGCGCCGGCTACCAGCCGGACGCGCTGATTCGCCCGACCTTCATCTGACCACGGAGACACCCGTATGTACTTCCTGAGTGGAAAGGCGATGCCCCGCCGCCAGTTCTTGCAGGGGATGAGCGCGACGGTCGCGCTGCCGTATCTCGATGCCATGATCCCGACGGGTCGCCGTCTGTTCGATGCCAAGGAGGCTCCTCGCCTCGTGACCATCGAAATGGTGCACGGCGCCGCGGGTTGTAACGAGTGGGGCTCGAAGATGAACATGTGGTCGCCCGCTGCGGCCGGTCGTCAGTACGATCTCTCTCCCTCGGCGCTCTCGTCGCTGGAGAAGTATCGTGACTATCTCACGATCGTCAGCAACACCGACGTGCGTGAGGCAGAGCCGAGCGCCCCGGCGGAAATCGGCGGTGACCACTTCCGGTCCAGCGCCGTGTTCCTGACGCAGATGCATCCGCGCCAGACGGAGGGCTCGGACGTTCGGGTTGGCACGTCGCTCGACCAGATGTATGCGAAGCGCTTCGGCCAGAACACCCCCATCCCGTCGATGCAGCTCTGCATCGAGAACGTGGACCAGGCGGGCGGCTGCGCCTACGGTTACGCCTGCGTGTACACCGACTCCATCTCCTGGGCGTCGCCCACGGAGCCGCTGCCCGTGATCCGCGATCCGCGCGTGGCTTTCGAGAAGCTCTTCGGCGTCGGTGGTACGTCGGCCGAACGTGCGGAGCGTCGTCGCGCCCGTCGCAGCATTCTCGATTTCATCTCGGGCGAGATGTCCTCGCTGCAGTCGTCCCTCGGGCCGGAAGACAAGAACCGTCTCGACAAGTACCTCACGGAGATCCGTGAGGTGGAGCGTCGCATTCAGCGCGTGGAAGAGCGCAACATGAGTGGCGAAGCGCGGGAACTGCCCGAAGCACCCGCCGGCGTACCGGACGATTTTGCCGATCACGTTCGGCTCATGTTCGACATTCAGGCATTGGCCTTCGCCTCGGATGTCACGCGCGTGTTCTCGTTCAAGATGGGTCGTGACGGCTCCAGCCGAGTGTACCCGGAGAGCGGCACGGACAAGCCGTTCCATCCGGCCTCGCACCATGGCGGCTCGGAGCGCGGAGTGCGCGACTTCAACACGATCAACAAGTACCACGTGTCGATGCTGCCGTATTTCCTGGACAAGCTGAAGGACATTCAGGAAGGCGACGCCAACATGCTCGACAAGACCATGATCCTCTACGGTTCGCCGATGGGTGACCCGAATCTCCACAACCACCGCCGCTGCCCGCTCATCGTGCTTGGCAAGGCGGAGAACCGGCTGACGGGCAACCTGCATATCAAGGCGCCGGACGGCACCCCGATGGCGAATGCCATGCTCAGCATGCTGCATACGCTCGGTTTGGACGATATGACCTCCTTCGGTGACAGCAACGGTGTCCTCAACCTCAACAGCGCCAATGCCTGATATTCGCCAACACACCCAGCGCGCGCCGTTCTGGCGCGCGTCACGGGTTGCGGTGGGCGCGGCGGCCTGTGTTGGGACGCTGATGCTCGGCGCGGCCCGTGAGAATCCCGCAGAGGCCCCGGTGGCCGACGCTGTCATGCGTGGTGACAGTGCGCGGGTTCGCACGTTGATCAAGCAGGGGATGGACGTCAACGAAGCCCAGGCCGACGGTATGTCGGCCTTGCACTGGGCCGCGCAGCGTGGCGATCTGTCATCGGCCCAGATGCTGGTGTACGCCGGCGCCCGCGTCGATGCGCTCACCCGGAACGGCAGCTACACGCCCCTGCATCTCGCGGCCCGTGAGGGACGTGGGCGCGTGGTGAAGCTGTTGCTCGAACACGGCGCCAACGCGACGGCCGCCACGAGCTCGGGCGCGGCCACTCCGCTGCACTTCGCCGCGGGTCACGGCGACTCGCTGAGCGTGGCGGCGCTGCTCGACAAGGGCGTGCCGGTCGACATCCGCGAGAACGCCTGGGGACAGACGCCGCTCATGTGGGCAGCCGCCTACAATCGCGTTGCGGCAGCGGATCTCCTAGTGAAGCGCGGGGCCGGGCTGGAAGCGGCCTCGAAGATCGAGGACGTGCCGAAGTTCGAACGTGATCAGCGTACGGAACTCGCGATGCGAAACCGTCGGGTGGCGGCCCTCAAGGCTGCTGAGTCTCCGATGGCGCCGACCACCGTGAATCCGAGTATCACACCGGCTCCTGCGGCTGCTCCTGCTGCGCCCGCAGCGGCGGCGGCTCCCGCTCCTGCTGCTGCTCCTGCTGCTCCTGCTGCTCCGGCCGCTGGCCGCGGTGCTGCGCCCGGTGGCGCTCCGCAGGCTGCCGGAGACAGGCCCGGTGGCCGTGCTGCGACAGGTTTTCAGCAGCGCGGACCCTCGTATGGCGACCTCATCGGGAACAAGGGCGGACTGACTCCGTTGCTCTTCGCGGTGCGTGAAGGAAACACGGAGGTGGTCGAACATCTCCTGGCCGCCGGTGCGAACATCAACCATGTGAGCGAGGGCGATCACACCAGCCCGCTGCTCATGGCCGTCGTCAACGGTCGCTTCGACATGGCCAAGATGCTCATGGCAAAGGGTGCCAACGTGAAGCTGGAAAGCGACGCCGGCGCGGCCCCGTTGTATGCCGTGATCAATACCCAGTGGGCACCGAAGTCGCTCTATCCCCAGCCCACGGCACAGTACCAGCAGAACACCACGCACCTCGAGCTGATGGAGTCCATGCTCAAGGCTGGCGCGGACCCGAATGTGCGACTCAAGAAGCACCTGTGGTTCATGTCGTACAACTTCGATCTGCTTGGCGTGAACACCGTTGGTGCTACGGCGTTCTGGCGTGCGGCGTACGGTTTGGATGTGCCGGCGATGAAGCTCCTGATCCAGTATGGTGCGGACCCGAGCATTCCTACCATCAAGCCGACCGGCCGCCTCCCGGGTGATGATTCTGGGGAAGAGGGTGAGGTCAAGGATCCCTCCGGTCTGCCGCCAGTACCGGATGGTGGCCCTGGCGTCTACCCGGTTCATGCTGCCGCAGGTGTGGGCTACGGTGAAGGATATGCCGCCAACGCCCACCGCCATGCGCCGGATGCATGGCTGCCGGCGATGAAGTACCTGATCGAGGATCTTCACCAGGATCCCAACCTGCGGGACTTCAACGGCTACAACACCCTGCACCACGCAGCAGCCCGCGGCGACAACGAGCTCATCAATTATCTGGTCTCCAAGGGTGCGGATGTGCACGCGGTCAGCCGCCGCGCACAGACGGTTGCCGATATGGCGAACGGGCCGGTACAGCGTATTACGCCCTTCCTTGAAACCGTTGATCTGCTCGTGAAGCTCGGCTCGAAGAACAGCAACAAGTGCAAATCCTGCTGATTTCCAGCATACGATGGTTGTGAACGACGAAGGCCCGCCGCATTTGCGGCGGGCCTTCGTCGTTCACAGGGTCGCCATCACCATCGCGCCACTGGCGATGCCGTCACGTCAATCGTCGTGGCTCATCTCGTAAAGATGCTGCGCATGCATCCGCTCCTTCCCCTGCGAGGCGTTCCGGCGCTTGGCCGCGGCAAGTGCCCGATCATGCGTGCCCGACGTCTTGATGGCGGGTAGGGAGAGCAGTTTCTCGACCTTCTCCACGCCGCAGGCCGGACATGCCGGGAGCTCGTCGCGGCGCACCAGCGCATCGAAGGTGTGGCTGCAGGAGGTGCAGACAAAGTCGAACATCGGCATATTGATCGTCTCCCGTTGAAGAATCTGACTGCCGCCCCTCCCAGTCCCGAAGGAACGCCATGTTCACCAGCCGACAGGCCACTCGCACACTGCTGACCTGCGTACTCACGATTGGGATTGCTCCAGCCCTATCCGCACAGACGAGCCCCGAACGTCAGGTCGTTGTCGGCGAAGGACAGCGCGTCAGTGCTACGCTCTCCCCCGGTATCCGCGTTGGCAACATGCTGTTCGCGTCAGGACAGCTTGGTGTCTCTCCGAATGATACCACAATTGCCGGCCAGACGACGCGGGCGCTGGAGAATTCGGACAAGGTGTTCAAGGCGGCGGGATCGCGCCTGGCCAATGCGGTCAAGTGCACCGTCTTCCTTGTCGATGTGAAGGACTTCCAGGGGATGAATCAGGCCTACAGCAGGTTCTTTCCCGTCAATCCGCCGGCTCGCTCAACGGTGGTAGTCGCAGCGCTTGTGGTACCGAATGCGAAGGTCGAGATCGAATGCCAGGGCGTCATACCCTGACACCCGCGACACCCGCGACACCCGCGACGCCCCGACTTCGCGGGGTTGTCGCACACACCCGCCGAGTCCTTCCTTCCCATCCCAGTGCGTGACCTCACCAGCGGCTCGATACCGCGGCATCTCCTGCATCTCGCCCTGCCCATGGCGGCCGGGATCATCTTCCAATCCCTGTATTTTTTGGTGGATCTGTGGTTCGTCGCCAGACTCGGTGATGCGGCGGTGGCCGGAGTGGGGGCCGCCGGAAACGTGCAGTTCATCGTGATGGCGCTGACCCAGGTCCTTGGTGTGGGAACCATGGCGCTGATCTCCCACGCTGTCGGGCGCAAGGATCGCGAGGATGCCAATCTGATATTCAACCAGAGCGTGATGTGGGCCGGCGTCTGCGCGCTGATCACGCTGGTTGGCGGATACACGCTGTGCGAGTGGTACATGGGTACCGTCGGTGCCGACGAGGCCACCCATGCGGCCGGGGTCACGTACCTCCGCTGGTTCGTCCCGGGTCTTGCCTTGCAGTTCGCCCTGGTCTCCATGGGATCGGCCCTGCGTGGAACGGGCATCGTGAAGCCCATGATGGTGGTGCAGATGCTCACCGTCATTCTCAACATCGTGCTGGCCCCGGTGCTTATCGCCGGCTGGGGTACAGGGCGGGCCTTCGGGGTCGCTGGAGCGGGGTTGGCGAGCACCATCGCCGTCGCGGCTGGTGTGGTGCTGCTGTCTGGATACTTCATCAAGCTGGAACACTACGTGTCCTTTCAGCGCGCGCTGCTGCGCGTACGCTGGGACGTGGTGCGGCGCATGCTGAAGATCGGTGTACCCCCCGGCGGTGAGTTCGCACTGATGTTTGTCTTCACGGCTGTCACCTATTACGTGATTCGCAACTTCGGGGCAGAGGCGCAGGCGGGCTATGGCATCGGTGCACGGGTGATGCAATCGATCTTCCTCCCCGCCATGGCGATCGCCTTCTCGGCGGCGCCCCTGGCCGGACAGAACATGGGTGCGGGCCACCTCGATCGCGTGCGCGAGACCTTCCGCACTGCGGTGATGATGGGCAGTGGTCTCATGATCGTGCTGATGCTGCTCTGCCAGTGGCGTCCCGATCTCCTCGTGCGCGGATTCACACAGGAAGCAGCGGTTGTAGCGATAGCGGCCGAGTTTCTGCGCGTCATCTCCTGGAATTTCGTGGCCACTGGATTGATCTTCACCTGCAGCGGGATGTTCCAGGCCCTGGGGAATACCGTGCCGTCGCTGTTCAGCAGTGCGTCGCGACTCGTCACCTTTGCGTTTCCGGCCCTCTGGCTGTCGCGTCAATCGTCATTCCGCCTCGTGCATCTGTGGTGGCTGTCGGTGGCAACGATGGTCGTGCAGGCC
>CAZPJX010000075.1:0-14328 GCA_964586985.1 uncultured Gemmatimonas sp.
CGCGGCCACCCGGAGGAAAGTACGATTCATGTCGGCAGATCCTAGAAGCGCGTGGAGATGGTGAACGTATAGGTACGCAAGGTGGGGAACCCATACGCATCGGTCTGATTGACCAGCGTGGCCGTTGAGCCGCCACCACCGGAGGCACCGATTTCCGGATCGAGACCTGTGTACTTGGTGAATGTGAAGAGATTGCGGCCGATGAGCTGCACCGTCACATCGTTGATTCCACCGATCTTGCCCAACTGATAGGTCAGGGCCAGTTCACGGATCTTCGCGAAGGACCCGCTTTCCACGTTCCAGTTGTTCGGGCCAAGGATGTCGTAGAATCCACCGGCACCAGCACCTTCCGGACCACCCACACGCCAGCCATAGCTGATCGGCTTGGCCGTCTCGACCGACTTGCCAGCCATGTCGAAGTACCCGTTGGCGAAGTCCAGCAGACCCCAACCGGCCCCCTGGTTGTTGATGTAGTGACCCATGGTGCCGTCGATCAGGCCGTACACCGACAACTTCTTGTAGGTGATGGTGTTGTTGAACGCGAAGCGGTATCCCGGCAGCGTGTTGCCGATGATCTGGTTGATTCCCACGCCCTGTCCTGCCTCGCCCTTGAGCGGGCGGTCGACGATGGGGTGGCCGAAGCTCAGCGGGTACGCCCACGGCGACTGAGCCGCCGGCAACTTGGTCTGCCAGAGGTTCTTGGTGATGCCATCGCGCCAGCTGTTGCCTTCACCAACCCAGACCACCCACCCCTGATCGTTCACCTGGTAGGCCCGACCATCGCCGCACTGGGCCTGCACAGCCGCCGGCATGTCACCGCAGGAACGATAGAACTTCCGTCCCCAGAGATTGCCGTAGCGATTCTTCGGGTAGCCGTTGCTCTTTTCCGTGCTTGCCGTCATGAGGAACATCGAGGACGAGCCCTGCGACGTGCCGCCATCGGCGAAGTAGTCCGGTGTGAACAGCTCGGTGATGTAGGTACGGTTGCGATCGAAGGTCCCGCGCATGTTCCACTGCAGATCCTTGGTGCTGATGATCGGCAGGTTAAGCGCCGCTTCGAAGGTCTTGTTCTGCAACGTGCCGGCGTTCTGCCACTGGCTGGAGAAGCCCAGGGCGGACGGCGTGTTCACATTGAGGATCTGGTTCGACGTGTTGGACTGCGCGTAGGTCAACTCCACACCCAGTCGGCCGAAGAGCGTGAAGTCGGTACCCACTTCGTCTTCCACGGTGGTTTCCGGCTTGAGGCCGGAGTTACCAGCCTGGCCGAGCGAGCAACCCGTGGCCGAGCAGTTGTAGGTCTCGTACTGCGCGCTGAACCGCGGCGAGTTGCCGGCCGAACCGCGCGAGGCACGAAGACGCAGATCGGACACCGCTGGCAGATGGAACCACGACTCCTCCGAGAGACGCCACACCGCCGACAAGCGGCCGAACGGTGCAAAACGGTTGCCCTCGCCGAACAGAGACGATCCATCATACCGGAAGGTGCCGTCGAGGATGTACTTGCCCTTGTAATCCAGATTGGCACCGGCCACGGCGCCCATGTTCTTCACCAGCTGGCTGCTGGAGCCCGTGGCGAAGTTCTGGGTGGTGTTGGACAGCGTGTACACGCCCTGCACCACATACTGGGTACCGCTGCTGTTGCTGCTTGCCGAATAGTCGCGATCAAACAGGCCACGAAGATTCAGCTTGCCATTCAGGTCGGAGGTGATCTGCTTGCGGAACGTGGCGGAAATGTAGCTGTTGAGTGACTTGCGGGCGGCGTTCGAGACACCCTGGTTGCCAAAGTTGGTGTTGGGGCTGGCCGTGTAGGTGCGGTAGCCCTTCACCACATAGTTCGTCCCCGTTGTCGTGCGGGAGTCGTAGGCGTAGAGCGCCTCGAAGCTGGCCCATGGCGCCGGCGTGTACGTCATGCTCAGCGAACCCTGATACCGATTCGACTCCGTGAAATTATTCAAGTAGGCCGCATCGTACAGGAAGGTGCCGCCCCCGTTGCCTGTACCGCGCAGGCCCGCGCCGCCGCCACGCACGATGGGACGACCCAGCGTGTCTACCGCCGCGTAATCCGTGCCGGCCGGTGCGCCGCGGAGCAGCTGTCCGAAGATGGAACCGTTGGAGGAACCACCCGAGCGGTTATCCACACGTCCGTTGTTGTACTGCGAGCTCACCGATACCGTGAGATTGGGACGCAGGTCGTAGTCCAGGTTTACACGAGCGCGCCGCTGCTGCGAACCGTTGAGGTTCTTGATGGCGCCACGATCATCGGTATAGGCGGCAGTCACGAAATACCGCACACCGGCCGTTCGGCCGTTCACGTCCACCGAGTTCAGCATCACCGGATTCTGCGTGGTGACCTGCGCGAGGCCATCGTACCGCTGACCGGGCCACAGGTTCGACTGGTAGACGTTCAGAATGCCACCATCGGAGTACGCCGGGGAGTTCCACTGCATCTGCACCGGCGTGCGCACCGTATCGGCATTCACGTTGTTGATGCGATAGATCTCCTCCATCCATCCCGTGGTGCGTGAGCAGGGCGACACGGCTCCGGCGCCAGCGATGCAGAAGCTCTTGCCGGTTTCATCCAGCTGCAGGTGGTGATCGATGGGCTGGGCCATGTTCACGGAGTTCATGTCCGAGATCCCGTACTCGACCCGGGCACCCACCCGCACTTCGCTGCGTGAGGCGCCGCGCTTGGTCTTGATCACGATCACGCCGTTTGCGGCCTGGGCGCCGTAGAGCGAGGCTCCGGCCGCACCCTTCACCACCTCGACCGACTCGATATCGAGGCCGCCGATCTCGGTGAGGTTCTGGCTACGCAGGATCGTCCCGTCCACGATAATCATCGGGCTGGTGGAGCGCCCCGCGGAGTTGATCGAGGTGGGGCCACGGAGCATGATGTCCGGCGTCGCGCCGGGGCGGCCGCTGGTCTGCGCCACGCGCAGGCCCGAGACCTTGCCCTGCAGCGCCGTGACCGGATTGAGTGCCGGCACCGGAATGTCTTCCGCCGTCACCCGGCCCACTGTGAAGGCCACCTTGCTGCGTTCCGTGCCTTCCATGGAACCCGACACAACGACTTCACTCAGACGATTGATATCGCGCTCGAGCGTGAAGTTGTGCGTGTGGGAGCCGGCCGTCAGCGTGATGGGTGCGGCGGCAGGCTTGTAGCCCACCGCGCGGACCCGCAGGGTGACCGACTGCCCGGACACGCGGCCGGCTGGAATGAGGATGGAATAGTTGCCTTGTGCGTTGGTCGGAACCGAGACCACGAGCTCGGTGATATACACATTGGCGAATTCGAGCGCCTGACCGGCTTCGCCGACCACCTTACCGGTGATCGTCGTCGCGGTGGCCTGCGCCTGTGCCGAGGTCGCCGCCACGAACAACCCAACCAGGGCTGCCGTAACGGCTCTCGCAGGACGTGTGAAGGAATTGGGCAACATCGCTCTCCCAAGGGGTGAGGAGGACAGGGACGCACAACAACAGGTACGTCGGCTGCGGTGGGGGCTCCTGCCCACGACCTGCATGCTGGAGCCGGAGGGGGACATCTGGTCTATTAACGAAACCGACTGCCCGCCGTCCTCTCTCTGTCACCGCTCGCGATCATTCGCGCGCAGGCCAGGGGTGGGTAAGGCCGACATCCGGTGGAGAAAAGGTCCCAACGTACTGCACCTGCGAACTTGGCTGGGCCAACGTACGGCTGCGCACGGCTACCTGCAAGTAGGGATGAGCCGATCAGTCCCTACCTCAACTCCTCATCACGAGGGACGAGACGCCCCTGAGGTACGCCTGCTGGTTCCAGAACAACGAACCGGGTGCCTGCGTCACATCTGGCCGTTCCCGCTCCTCACCCTTTTCCCGGCACTATCTCCGGCCCTATCTCCGGCGCGACAGCGCTGCCGGCGTCCAGTTCAGGCCGACGGCTACCGTCTCGTCGCTGCCGACGATATCCGAGCCCGTAAAGGTCGCCGCTACCCGCACGCCGAACTGGCGGTTCACCTGCCAATGGGCACCCAGGTCAAAGTTCAGGCTGGCCGTCGACTTGCTCCGCCCCCGCCCGCCAATCAGGCTGCCGCGGCAGGAGCCGCAATGGTCGAATGACACCCGAGGATGCACAAAGGGGGTCAGGGTCATCGCATCCTCGAGCGCGAAGGTGTGACCCAGGCTCGCGCCGATGGGGATGCGAACCCAGGTCCCGTTGCCAAAGGACGCTCCCGCTCCCGCCGTCAGCAGCACGTCCAGCGGCTGGTCGCCGCCAGCCCGCACAAGCTCCTTGCCCAGGCCAGCTCCGAGGAACAGCAGCAGGTCGCCCGCGCCCTTGGGGTCGGCAAACCCGCCGTCAAACTGCCAGTGCATATCCCGCGCCGCTTCTTCTCGCCACTGGAAGAGCAGCGTGGTCCCTGCCCCACCAACCAGCGCCCCGGTAAAGTCACGCGTGCTGGCCGACGGGGTCTGCAGCGCCGGATAGTTGAAGGCCTGGGCGCCAAGCGAGGGCGCCCCGAGCAGCATCGCCATCGCGCTCGCTATCGCGCCCACTTTCGCACTTCCTACTGCGCCAGCTACCGCGCTCCTAAGGCCTTGCGCGACCTTCGGCATGGATATTCCCGCCATCTACACTCCTGGTGAATGAGTCGTCGATCGTGGTACGTACGGCCGCGCAGACAGTTCCGGTCGCCGCCGCGCCGGGGCAATTCCGCAGAGCGGCGCCCATGACGAAGCGCCCCGCGGCATGGCCACGGGGCGCTTCGCTATTCATGCACCACGAGGGTGGAGAATGCCGTGATCTACCGCACGCGAGAACGATACGTGCGCGAGAGGCGCAATGTCGACCCGTCGCCGAGCAGCAGCAGGCCATCGCCACCGGGAAGGGGACTCATTTCGCGCACCCGATCCATGTTCACGACAATGCGGCGATGAATCCTGATGAACTGACGCGGATCGAGAGCGGCCTCGATCGCCGTAATCGTACCACGGGTCCGATATCGCTCACCGGCGGCGTGCACACGGATGTAATTGCCATCGGCCTCGAACCAGTCAATGTCCGCCAGCGGCACGAAACGGGTACGACGTCCCTCACGCACCAGGACACGCAAGGGACGAGTCTCGCCCGCGGTCGACCGCCCTCCGTCTTCCAGTGAAAGATCGAGCACCGACTCATCAACGCCCTCCCCAGTGCGTCCCGGACGATTGTCCTGTGGTCGCGTGCTGGTCCGCCACGGAGCCGTGGCGATCAGCGTGCCCGTGCGCGCGCCACCCATGCTGCGTCGCCGACGCTGGGCCAGCCCATGGCCGCCAGCCTCGCCCCCTTCGAAGGGATGGCTGCCGGCGTACGCCACGCGCTCCCTGGCACCGGCTGGCTGCTGCACGCCCACAAAGGACGCTGCCGCCGGACGTCCCTTGAAGACCGCCCCAAGATCGACCCCTCCTGCGGCCGTGGCTTCGCCCAGCAGGCGCTGAAGCTCGTCCGCTGTCCGGAGCAGCGCCAGCTGCAAGACCTGCCGCCGCGCACGCGTGAGCGCTTCACTCACCCGCGGTGCCGACGCCGGCCACAGCACGAAGTCCGTGGCCTGCAGCTCAAAGGCCGTCACCGCCTCCTCGTCTCTGCTGCCGACAAAGATCACGGACACCGGGCGCTGTGCGCTTGAGAGCTCGCGCACCAGCGAGAATCCGGAACCGTCAGACATGGTGGTGCCCACGACCGCGATGTCGGGAACCGGCGAAGAGAGGGCGGTCCGACCAGCCCGGAGATCCGTGAAGGGTCCGACCACTGTCAGATCCATGGAGCTCGCCAGGACGGAGAGCTGCTGCTGTAGCGCAGGCGGTACCTGGCCCAGGACGACGAGGCGCAAAGACATGTGACGGGAGGGATGGCGTCAACGATCCCGATGCCAACAGCACCGAGGGGTCCAGGCGTGAGACGCCCTGCCCTACAGGCTTACGCCCTCCCACATCCAGACGTTGCAGCGCTGAGAGAAATTCGGGGCACCGGATCGGCCCTGCCCCCACAATTTCAATGAGCAGCCGGCCCCGAGTACCAGAGGCATCCACCCCCAACAGGTCCGGAGGAGCATGCCCCGGACCCGGAAATCACCCGCTGATCAGGCGGCGGTGGCCCGCTCCGTGACCACGCGGACCAGGTCGTCGACGACCTGGAGAAAGCCGCCGTCAACCGCATATCGCTGCTCACCCTCTGCCGTGTCGATGCGCAAGAGGCCCTTCCCCAGCAGCGTCATCAGCGGCGCATGCAGGGGAAGAATGCCCACTTCGCCGTCGAAGGCGGGCGCGATCACACCGCGAGCGCTCCCTTCGAACAGCACGCGCTCGGGCGAGATCACCGACACCTTCAATGCGTCACTCACCGATCAGCCCTGCAGCTTCTTCGCGTTGGCCACCACGTCGTCCACCCCGCCCGCCATGAAGAACGCCTGCTCGGGCAGATGATCGAACTCACCGGCACAGATCCGCTCGAAGCTGGAGATGGTCTCCTCGAGCTTCACGTACTTGCCCGCAATGCCGGTGAACTGTTCGGCCACGGCAAAGGGCTGCGACATGAAACGCTGCAGACGACGCGCACGACCGACGATCTTCTTGTCGTCTTCCGAGAGCTCGTCCATGCCCAGGATGGCGATGATGTCCTGCAGTTCCTTGTAGCGCTGCAGAATGCGCTGCGTGGTGGTGGCGGCCGCATAATGGCGCTCACCGACATACTGCGGATCGAGGATTCGCGACGTGGAATCGAGCGGATCGACGGCGGGGTAGATGCCCAGTTCGGTGATCTTGCGGTTGAGCACGACCGTGGCGTCGAGGTGCGCAAAGGCCGTGGCCGGCGCCGGGTCCGTCAGATCGTCGGCGGGCACGTAGATGGCCTGCACCGAGGTGATGGATCCGTTGCGCGTGGACGTGATGCGCTCCTGCAGTTCGCCCATCTCCGTGGCCAGCGTCGGCTGGTATCCCACGGCCGAGGGCATGCGGCCAAGCAGTGCGGAGACTTCCGAACCCGCCTGCGTGAAACGGAAGATGTTGTCGACGAAGACCAGCACGTCCGCGTTCTCCTGATCGCGGAAGTACTCAGCCACCGTGAGGCCGGCCAGCGCCACACGCAGACGCGCACCCGGCGGCTCGTTCATCTGGCCGTAGATGAGCGCCACCTTGTCGAGAATCCCCGCTTCCTGGAACTCGAGGTAGAGGTCGTTCCCTTCGCGGGTCCGCTCGCCCACGCCACAGAACACGGACTTTCCGCCGTGCCCCTTGGCGACGTTGTTGATCAGCTCCTGAATGATGACCGTCTTGCCAACACCGGCGCCACCAAAGAGTCCGATCTTGCCGCCCTTTACGAACGGGGCCACCAGATCCACGACCTTGATGCCCGTCTCGAAGACTTCCGTCTTGGGCTCGAGGTTGACAAAATCGGGGCGCTTGCGATGAATCGGCCAGCGCTCGGCATTGGCCGGAATGGCGGCGCCCTCGTCAACCGGCTCGCCGAGTACGTTGAGGATGCGGCCCAGAGCCGGCGCGCCCACAGGTACGGTGATCGAGGAACCCGTGTCGACCACATCCATGCCGCGCGTGATGCCATCGGTGCTGGACATGGCCACGGCGCGTACCTGATTGCGGCCGATGTGCTGCTGCACCTCGGCGGTCACGGTGATATGCGAACCGTCGGGGGCGGTGGTATCGACGACGACAGCGTTGTAGAGCTCAGGCAGGTGATCGTTTTCGAATGCCACGTCGATGACGGGACCGATGACCTGAACGATCTTGCCGACAGTGGTCGGAGCGGCGGTGGTAGCCATGGATGCGTACTGGATATGGTGAAACGTCAGCCCTGCAATGCCGATGCACCGCCGACGATTTCGGCGATTTCCTGCGTGATCTGCGCCTGACGCGCCGAGTTGTAGGTGCGCTTGAGCACCTGCAACAGCTCGGTCGCATTGTCGGTCGCGTTCTTCATCGCGGTCCGCTGCGCGCTCTGGAAGCCCGCTTCCGTTTCGACGAGCGCGCGATACATCGCGTTGCGCACGTAGAGCGGGAGCAGTGCCGCGAGAATTGCGTCGGCTGACGGCGCGAGAATGAAGTCGTGCTGAATACCGCCAGTGGTCGTGGCGGCAGGCGGGGCCACTGGGAGCACCTGCTCCGTGGTGGGGGGTGCCGACAGCGCCGAGAGATACTTCGCGTAGGTCACGTACACCGCATCCACCGCACCGGCGGCGAAGCGCTGCATGAGATCATCGATCAGCGACGCGGCATCGGCAGCCGTTGGCTTGTCGGTGATGTCGGTGCGCTGCGAAGCAAGCGCCCGATTGACGTAGCGGAAGAAGCCGACGCCCTTGCGACCGACGACATGCAGCTCGACGGTGAGCCCCCGACCTTCGAGTTCGGCGATCCGGGTGCGTGCTTCCTTGAGCAGATTCGCGTTGAACGCGCCGCAGAGGCCGCGATTGGCCGTGAGCACCACCAGCGCCACCGTGCGCGGCGCCGCGGGGCGGCGCAGCAGCGGAAAGCGATCGGCCAGTTCGGGCGAATACACGTGCGACAACACCTCGCCCAGCGCGAGCGCATACGGGCGTGCCGCGGCCACCCGATCGGTGGCCCGCTTCAGCTTCGATGTGGCGACCATTTCCATGGTGCGCGTGATCTTCCGCGTATTCTCCGTGGAGCGGATACGCCCCTTGAGTTCCTTCCCCTTGGCCATCGTCGGGCCTCAGCGCTTGTTGTACTGCTCGATGGCGCGCTTGAGATCGGCCTCGCCGTCCTTCGACAGCGCCCGGCTGCTGCGCATGCCATCGAGCACCTGCGGAAACTGCGTCCGGAGGTATTCGATGAACCCCTTCTCCCACGCGCGCACCTTGCTGGTCTCGATGCCGTCGAGGAAGCCGTTGGTCACCGCGTAGAGGACCGCGACCTGCTCCTCGAAGGGCAGCGGGGAGTACTGTCCCTGCTTGAGCACTTCCACCGTGCGCGCGCCACGCTCGAGCTGACGCTTGGTGGCCGCGTCGAGGTCCGAGGCGAAGGCCGCAAACGCTTCGAGTTCGCGGTACTGCGCGAGGTCGAGGCGCAGGCGACCGGCCACGCCCTTCATGGCCTTCGTCTGTGCCGAGCCACCCACGCGCGACACCGAGATACCGACGTTCACGGCCGGGCGGATGCCGGCGTTGAAGAGATCGGTCTCGAGGAAGATCTGGCCGTCGGTGATGGAGATGACGTTGGTCGGGATGTAGGCCGACACATCACCCGCCTGCGTCTCGATGATCGGCAGCGCCGTCAGCGAACCGCCCGGCTTCAGGATGTGCTTGCCATCCACCACGCCGTCGTCCTCACGCAGCTTCGCGGCGCGCTCGAGGAGACGGCTGTGGAGGTAGAACACGTCACCGGGATAGGCTTCGCGACCCGGCGGACGACGCAGCACGAGGGAGAGCTGGCGATAGGCGGCGGCCTGCTTGGAGAGGTCGTCGTACACGCACAACGTGGGCTTGCCTTCGTTGTACATGAAGTACTCGGCCATCGAGCAGCCCGAGTAGGGCGCGATGTAGAGCATCGGCGCCGGATCGGATGCCGAGGCGGCCACGATGATCGTGTACTCGAGCGCGCCGGCCTGGCGTAGCTTCTCGACCACGGAGGCGATGGTGGACGCCTTCTGGCCGATGGCGACGTACACGCAGATGACGCCCTGGCCCTTCTGGTTGATGATCGTGTCGATCGCCACCGCCGTCTTGCCCGTGGAGCGATCGCCGATGATGAGCTCACGCTGGCCGCGGCCAATCGGGATCATCGAGTCGATGGCCTTGATACCCGTCTGCAGGGGTTCCTTCACCGGCTGACGCACGATGATACCGGGCGCCGGCGACTCCACCTTGCGGAACTGACTGGTGCGGATCTCGCCCAGACCGTCGATGGGGCGACCGAGGGGATCGACCACACGACCGATGAGCTCGGGTCCGACCGGCACCTCGAGCACGCGTGCGGTGCGGCGCACCTCGTCGCCTTCCTTGAGCTGCAGATAGTCGCCCAGGATGACGGCGCCGATGTTGTCCTCTTCGAGGTTCAGCGCGAGGCCCGTAATGACCTGCTTGGATTCCGACGCGGTGAACTCGAGCATCTCGCCGGCCATGACCTTGCCCAGGCCATAGATGCGGGCGATGCCGTCCTTCACTTCGAGAACGGTACCGACTTCCTCGACATTGAGATCAGCGAGGTCCGCCGCTTGGATCTCGCGGAGGAGGATGTCCTTGATTTCGCCGGGACGCAGCGCGGTCTGGGTGGCCATGATACAGGGGCTTTATTATCGGTCGTAAAGTTTCGGGAACAGCTTGTGAAAATTATCACAAGCCGCGATCGGGAGCAAGCCAGAGGGTCCGGACAGGCGCCGGGTCGCCGGGGTCGGAAGGCGGGTCTTCCGGAGGGTCGCCGGGACGTCCCGCTGCGGTGTCCGGGGGGCGGTCGACCGGACGTTCCGCCGCAGGGCCGGCTGGGGCAGCCTCGGCCTCGTCCGCGCTCTGCGCCCACCGGCTGAATCGCTGGAGCAGATCCATGGCCCGCAGCCGCGACAGACTGGACGCCTTGGCTCCCACGAGGCGCTGGGTTGTGCTGGAGAGGTGTGAGGAACTCGCGAACCCCAGCACCTGGGCCACGTCCCGCACGTCGTAGCCCGCGTTCTTGGACAGCTCTGCGGCGGCCAGCACCCGCACCAGATCGATAACCTTCTTGAGGGTCGGGGCCTGCCCCACGGCAAAGCTGCGCGAGAGGTGCTCTCGCGACACTCCCAGCTCGCGCGCCAACTGCTCCGTGCGTACCGGCCTGCCCGCACGCCGAACGACACTTTGCCAGACCGCCAACTGCAGCGGCGTTTCCAGATGCAACGACGGTGGAGGCACAGCGAGTGCCCGCCAGAAACGCGTCGAGAAGGCCCGTCCGACGATGAGGTCCCGCGCCACACTGTCGTCGATGCCCTCGATCAGGATATCGCAGACACCAGCGTCCGCCGCCCGCGCCAGCAGCGGAGCATCGGAGGGGAGAAGGGTCGTCACCAGCACGAAGGGAATGCTCGCGAATTCCTCGGCACGCGCCAGCAACTTCGGCACGTCCTCGCCGGCGCCGGCATCGATGATGACCGCATCCACCAGATCGCTCAGCAGCTGCGCCTCCACCTCAGCCGCCGTCCGCGCCGATACGAGATGTGCGCGCCGCCGAGGAAAGGCCGCACGCACCAGGGCGCGGGCGCGCTCCCGACGCAGGAAGGTCAGCAGGCAGATGGCAGAGGCCGAAGCGTCGGCAGCCGCTCGCTTTGGCGCTATCATGCAGTCTCCCTCACGGGCGCGCCGCCGGATCGCGCAAGAAATCGATGCCACACACCATGGCGTGCGCCAGGCGGAGCACCTCCCGCGCATTCGCATACGACACAAGCCGGGTCGCGTCCTCATATGTCGCCCAACGGCACGCCGTGATGCCCTCCGCGCGCTGCGGCGTCGTGCGCTCCAGCTCCGTACGCATCAGGAAGAAGTGGCACACCTTGTGGACCAGCTTGCCGCGAAAGCGAAAAAACCAGTCGATGGTATCGATCGCGCCCTCGAGTGTCACAGCGGTCAGGCCCGTTTCCTCCCGCACCTCCCGCATCGCGGCCGTCTCGGGAGCCTCGTCGCTCTCGAGGTGCCCTTTGGGGAATCCCCAGTTGCGATAGCTATCGCGAATCAGCAGGAAATGCGGTTGCCCGTCCTGCAGTCGATAGACCACCCCTCCCGCCGAGGTCTCGCGGTGTGCACGAGACGAGCGTTTGCGCGGATGGCGGGAGGGAGAGGCCATCAGTGACGACCCGCCGGGCCGGGACGCTCGGTTCCGGTTGCCGACGCGACCATGGCGGCGCCGGCCGCCGTGGCTGCATCGAGGGAAGCGCTGGTGCCGATGAGTGGCGCACTGCCCTCGAGGGTGGCGCGCCCTTCGATGAACTGGCGTACCAGCGGGTCGGTGGATTGCTGGATCTCTTGGACGGTTCCCACCGCACGAATCCGGCCTTCGTACAGCATCGCGATGCGCGTGCCGACGGTGTAGGCACTGCGCATGTCGTGCGTGATCACGAGGCCGGTGACGCCGAGTTGCTCACGCATGCGGACCATGAGCGCATCGATGGTCGCGGAGGTTACCGGATCGAGGCCCGTGGTGGGTTCATCGTAGAGGATGTACTTGGGTCGGAGCGCGATGGCCCGCGCGATGCCCACGCGCTTGCGCATACCGCCCGAGAGTTCGGCGGGCATGCGATGCTGCACATCGGGCAGGTCGACCAGGGCGAGTGCCTCGGTGACGCGGACCGCAATCTCCTTGTCGGAGAGGGTGCCCTGCTTCCGGAGCCCCATGGCGACATTCTCGCCGATGGTCATGGAATCGAAGAGGGCGGCGAATTGAAAGACGTAGCCGATATTGCCGCGCAGGGCGTAGAGGTCTTTGCGCGAGAGGGTATCGACGCGCTTGCCATCGACCCAGACCTCCCCGGCATCGGGTTCGAGCAGCCCGACGATGTGCTTGATCGCCACCGATTTACCGGTACCCGAATAGCCGATGATGACCATGGTCTCGCCTTCCCTGACCTGAAGGGAGAAGCCGCGGAGGACCTGCTTGGGGCCAAAGGCTTTGTGAACGTCCTTGAATTCGATCATGGGATCACAATTCTACTGCCTTGGAATCCTCTGTGCACGAAGGGCCTGTCCCGCTGAGGCCTGTGTGGGCGGACGGCTCTTAGAAAAATGATCAGGGGGAGCTGGCCGGGTGGCAGGAGGCAGAGGGTGTGAACCGCGTCCGCCTACTGTTCCCAGGCCAGCTCCCCCTGTTTCCTCTCAGGAAGGGGCCGACGCCACAGGTCTCGCCTTGACGCGCGAGCCCGGAGCGCTGCCGCTGTCCGGCTTTATGCCGCGAAGCTCGACAACGCCCGGCCTACATCGCCTTCACGCAACCGCTTGAGCGCGCGGTCACGCAGCTGGCGCACCCGCTCACGGGTCACCCCAAGCATGGAGCCGATTTCCTCGAGCGTATGCTCGCGACCGCCTTCGAGACCAAAGTAGAGGCGCAGCACCTTGGCATCGCGCGGCGGCAGCGTGGAAAGCGCCTGCTCGATCTCGTCGGTGAGGAAGCGGTTCATAGCTTCCTCCTCGGTATCGGGCATCTCGTCGGCCACGAAGCGCTCGATGAGGGAACGGTCGCCGTCCGGATCCATCGGGGCGTCGAGGCGCACGTCGCCGGTATTGAGCGCCGCGAGCGACTGGACCACATCGACGGACAGGCCGGTCACCTGCGCCAATTCCTCCGGCGAGGGCTCACGGCGGAGCTTCTGACGGAGGATCTCGGAGGCCTTGATGATGCGTGAGAGATCCGCAGTGCGATTCAGCGGCACCCGCACCGTGCGTCCCTGACGGGCCAGCGACGACAGGATGGCCTGCCGGATCCACCACACGGCGTAGGAGATGAACTTCACGCCCTGATCCGGATCGAACTTTCTGGCCGCCGTGAGCAGACCCACGTTGCCTTCACCGATGAGATCGATGAGGGGCAGGCCACGGTTCTGGTACTTCTTCGCCACCGAGATCACGAAGCGGAGATTGCGTTTGACCAGCTCCTGGAGCGCATCCTGATCGCCGGCGCGGATCTTCTTGGCCAGCTCGATCTCCTCGGCGGCCTTGAGTAGCGGATAGGTGCTGACTTCGTACAGGTACTGGTCGAGGATGTCGCGTTCCGGCTCGCTGGGTGCGATCCCGGCTGGGGCAGCGCGACGGCGCTTCCGCTTGACTTCAGTCATGGAGTTCTATGAGACCTGGAGGGGATGTGACCACATCCCGGACGATGGAGCAAGAATGACAGATGTGCAAAGCCATCGGCGGCCTGAACCACAGCGCCGAAGTCCTTCCCTGCTGTCAGCAACGCGCATCCTATGGCGTCCGTTGCCACAGCACCGAGATATTACCTCGGCACTGCGGGGGGAGCCATGCAAGATACGCTGAGCAGACCCTTTCGCCAGTGTAATTCGGGCAACTCTGCTTGACGGCGGACATACACCAGACTAGACTGCCCGTTCCTGACGCCCTCGCTGGCGGGTGCCCCGATCGTACTGCCCGGGGCTGCCGTTTGCGAGGGTGTCGCGCCCGGGGGCGTAGCTCAGTTGGGAGAGCGCTTGAATGGCATTCAAGAGGTCAGGGGTTCGATTCCCCTCGCCTCCATCCCGGGCCGGTGCGCTGGGCGTCGGAAACGGCGTTTCGGTACCGGGCGGTTCTCTGGACCGGTGGAGGTTGCCGGCTTGGGGAGAGTTGCGGGAATAGCTCAGTTGGTAGAGCACAACCTTGCCAAGGTTGGGGTCGC
>CAZPJX010000076.1:0-14259 GCA_964586985.1 uncultured Gemmatimonas sp.
TTGCGTATCTCGGTCGGTTGAAGAAGTATAAAGGGGTGGATCTTGTCGTTCGTGCCTTTGCGGCCTGCGAAGTGCCCGAGGCCACCTTGGAGATCGCGGGTGCCGGAGAGTACCGCCCCGCGCTCGAACGGCTGGCGGGGACCCTGGGGGTCGCATCGCGGGTACGGTTTCTTGGACGAATTGACGAGACTGAGAAATGCGCCCTGCTTCGACGAGCATGGGCGACCGTCTTCGCATCTCCAAAGGAGGGTTGGGGCATCACGAATCTGGAGGCGGCAGCGAGTGGAACTCCGGTGATTGCGTCGAACTCTCCCGGAATTCGCGAATCGGTCCGACATGGTGAGACCGGTTTTCTCGTCCCACACGGGGACGTGGCCGCCATGGCTGCATCCATGCGGCGCCTCAGCGGCGAGCGAGCGCTCGTCGACCACCTGGGCGTCGCGGCGCGGCGGTTTGCCGAAGGGTTCACCTGGGCGAACGCCGCCGATCAGACCGAAGCCCATCTCCGTGAGGTGGTGGGAAAGGAGGGAGGTCGCTGATGGAGATTATCCTGCACGCGCATCACGCCGAAGTGACCGATTCACTTCGTGCGCAGGCTCATGCCGCCGTCGAACGCATTGCCTCGCGCGTCAAGCGCGTGGTCAATGCCGTGGTTCGATTCGTCGAGGACGGGTCCACCCGTCGGGTCGAGATCGTACTCCGCGCCGGCAACCGTGGCGACCTGATCGCCCAGGCTGATGCCCGCGCATTTGCTCCCGCCCTGTCTGCCGCTGTGCAGCGACTCGAAACGCAGGTCGCCCGGGCGCGCCGCGCCCCGCGTGGTTCTCGTTCTGATGTGCGATTGGGGGATCCGACCGCGTGAATCGAAGGTTGACGGTCGGCACCCTGTTCGAGCGTTTGAAGGACTCACTTGAACTCGAGGTACTGAGTCCATCGACTGGTCTCGATCGTGAGATCACGAGCCCCGAGGCTTCCAGCCCGGGGCTCGTCCTTGCCGGATACATCAATCGCTTTCCCTACCAGCGAATTCAGGTCCTCGGCGAAACCGAGATCACCTATCTGCAGTCCTTGAGTGAGGACGTCCGCACGGTGAATCTCGAGCAGTTCTTCGGGTTCCCTCTCCCGTGTGCCTTCATCACGAAAGGACTCGAGCCCCCGGCCCCGCTGATGCGGCTGGCGGAGGAGGCTGGCGTCGCGGTGCTGCGCTCGCGACTCAAGACGGCCGAGTTCTATCGACTCATCAAGCCGTTCCTCGCGGATCAGTTTGCGCCCACTACCACGCTGCATGGTTCGTTGGCTGACGTGTATGGCGTGGGACTGTTCTTCACCGGCCGAAGCGGTATCGGCAAGTCGGAGTGCGTCCTGGACCTCGTGGAGCGTGGTCACCGGTTGGTGGCCGACGATCTCGTGTTCGTCTCCCGTCGCGGGAATGATGTGCTCATCGGACGGGGGCATGAACTGCAGCGGCATTTCATGGAAATTCGAGGGGTCGGGCTGCTCGACATTCCGGCCATCTTCGGTATCCACGCCGTGCGTCAGCAGAAGCGTCTCGAGGTCATGGTGGTCCTCGAAGAATGGGACGGTACTGCCCAGGTCGACCGTACGGGGCTGGACGTGCAGACGATCGATATCCTTGGTGTGGAAATCCCGAAGATCACGGTGCATCTCAACCCGGGGAAGAACATCACGGTGATCTCCGAGGTCATCGCCATGAACCATCTCCTGCGGTATTATCGCGGGTATGATACGGCCACCGCGTTCAATGAGCAGTTGATCGAGCGGATGCGCCGAAAGTCGGACGTACAACGGTACCTGCAGGAGGATGACGAGTAGTGGGACGCACGCAGTGAACAGCGTGGGAAGCCCGACGGGCGGGCCAGCCGGCGACGTTACCGGTGGCGTCGGCGTCCCGAGCATCCGGGCGGTGGTCGCCGGCCATGGGGCCTTCCCTACGGGCGTCATCTCGGCCGTCGAGCAGATCACGGGGCGCGGCGGCGTGTTCCTCCCGATCTCCAATGCGGGTCTGTGTCTGGATGACATTCAGGAGGCATTGGCGCGCGCTCTCGACGAAACGGGTGCCCGAGTCATATTCACCGATCTGCCTGCGGGGAGCTGCACCATGGCGGTCCGGCGCATGATCCGCGAACGTCAGGGGGTGCTGCTCGTCACTGGTGTGAACCTCTCCCTCCTCCTCGATTTTGCCATGCAGGACGATGTCGACCCGGCGATGGCCGTGCAAACGGCCCTGGACCGCGGAAAGGCGTCGATGATGGTGTACGGGGCCTGAGATCCCCGCTCCGGCTTCCCTTCCTGTTTCGCCTTCCCCCTGCTGGTGCTCCCTCGCTATTCCGTCTCGCCTGCGTTACCTCCTCCCCGTTCGTCTCCTGATTCCGCTCGCACTCGTACGCCGGCATGCCCATCGCGCTTTACCGTATTGACGACCGCCTCATTCACGGGCAGGTAGTTGTGGGTTGGGGACACCCACTCGAACTGCGCTTCATCGTGCTGGTGGACGACACGGTCGCGGACAGCGATTGGGAACAGGAGCTGTATCGCATGGGTGTTCCCCCTGAAATGACGGTGTATTTCGCCACGGTCGAACAGGCAGCCGCAACACTCGCTACGTATGAAGGCCTGGATACCCAAGGCATCGTGCTGGTGGGAGATATTTCCACCATGCAGCGTCTCGTGGAGGGTGCGGGGGGCCTCATTCATCGGGTGAATGTGGGCGGGGTACATCACGTACCTGGGCGTACCGGACGGTTGCGGTACGTCTACCTCACACCGGAGGAGGAGCAGCAACTGCGCGAGATGGCTGCGCAGGGCGTTGAGGTGACCGCGCAGGACGTTCCGTCTGCGCGACCGGTGTCGCTCGAGGAACTGCTGACCTCCACGGTTGGCGTCTGATTTCCATGCTGTCGATGGGCATGCTTCCCTGGTCGTTTCCAGACCTCATGCTGCTGGCATTGCTCGCCGGTGTCGTCGGGCTCGATGTGGTGAGCTTCCCACAGGCGATGTTCTCTCGCCCGATCGTTGGGGCCACATTGGGTGGGGCATTTCTTGGCGAGCCGTTGGCAGGCCTCACCTGCGGCGTCGCGTTGGAATGCCTCGCACTGGAATCGCTGCCGGTGGGAGCGTCCCGCTATCCGGAATGGGGCAGCGCCTCGGTGGTGGCAGGCGCTGTGTCTGCCATCCACGCCACGCCAACCGGCCTGCCCACGGTCGGGCCGTTTGCCATGTCGGTGGTGGTGGGCATCCTGGCCTCGTGGCTGGGCGGCATCAGCATGGTCAAGCATCGACAGGTGATTGCCCGGGTGGCTCGCCTCCGCCTGGGCCAACTCGCGGCGGGGAATCGCAGCACGGTCATTGGCCTCCAGGTGTTCGGCATGACGGCCGATCTGCTGCGCGGCGTCTTGGTCGGATTGGTCATGCTGGTCGTGTCGGCGCCCGTGGTGGCCGTGGTGGACGCCCGGTGGTCAGTGCGCGACGACGTGTCCCGTGCGGTCGTGGTCACCTGCGTAGCTGCGGTGGCCGCAGCGTCGGTCTGGAAGGATTTCCACGCGATCTCCGGGACCCGATGGCTGTTCCTGCTCTCGCTGGCGATCGGTACGGTGGTGGTGATTCTTGGCGCCTGAACCGTCCGAACAGCCCGCGACCCCCCTTCGCGGGGCAAGCCTGCCCGGCGAGAGCGGGGCGCATCCGATGGTGGGCGACGTGCCACCATTGGACGCGGCGCTGCACGCCGCCATGTATCTCCGCATGCTTGGTATCCAGGGGTCGTGGAACTACGAGATCCTGGTGGGTAACGGCATGGGCTTCTGTGTCGAACCGGCGCTCCGCCGGCTACCGGGCGGCGTGGGTGGTGACGCCTACCGTGCGGCGCTCGCACGCCAGGCGGCCTACTTCAATGCCCATCCATACCTGGCCGGCCTGGCCGTCGGCGCATTGGCGCGAGCGGAGCTGGAACAGGTGCCGCCAGCCCGGATCGAACGATTTCGGACCGCGCTGTGCGGTCCATTGGGAAGTGTCGGCGACCGGTTGGTGTGGGCAGCCTGGCTTCCCGCCTGCTCCCTGATGGCCATCCTGCTGTTCGGGTTTCAGTGGTCGCCGCTTGGAGTCGTGGCGGGGTTCCTGATACTCTACAACCTGGGCCACCTCGGGCTGCGGGACTGGGCGTTGCGCGCGGGCTGGCGGCATGGCATGCGGGTCGCGACGGCACTGGGACATCCGGTGCTGCAGCACGGTCCGCGCTACATTGGTCTGGTATCGGCAGTGTTGGGAGGATTGGCGTTACCGCTGGCGGTGCATCGCGCCATCGGTGGCGAGCCTCCATTGACGCCCATTCCCATGGCGGTCGCGGTGGTAACGCCGATTTTGGCCGTGTTCCTCGTGCGCATGCAGGGGCGTACGGAGGGGTGGCGTATGGTCCTGTGGCTTCTCGTGGCCTTTGTCTTTTACTCGGTGCTCATTGATGGCTGAACGCTCCGTCCAAATCGTCAACAAGCACGGGCTGCACGCCCGTCCCGCAGCCGAGGTGGTGAAGGCGGCCTCGCGTTTCAAGGCGGACATTACCATCAGCCGCGACGATCTTGAAGTGAACGGAAAAAGCATCATGGGCGTCATGATGCTTGCGGCGGAGTACGGCGCCATGATTACGCTGCGCGCCTCCGGCCCCGACGCCGAGGACGCGCTCGACGCGCTCAGTACGCTCGTCGCGTCACGGTTCGGAGAGGCCTAGTGGATTCCATTCTCCGCGGCATTCCCGCATCGCCGGGAATCGTCGTGGGTCCGGTGCATCTCCTGCGCTGGGAGGTGCCGGAGGTCCGCCACCGGCTCATCGTCGACACCGAGGTCGAGGCCGAGATCGCGCGTCTGCACGAGGCCATCGAACAGGCTCGGGAGCGTCTTCGCACGTTGCGCGCGCGTGCGGAGGTGCAGGCCGGTCCGGAAGAGGCCGGCATCTTCGATGTACAGCTCTCGATCCTCGATGATCAGGATCTGATGAACAGTGCCACAACACTCGTGCGTCAGAATATCGGCGCCGAGAAGGCATTCGATCTTGTGCTGCTCGAATGGCGCCAGCACTTCGCTCGTCATAGCGCGCCGATGCTGCGTGAGAAGGTGGGTGATCTCATGGACGTGCACATTCGCGTGCTGTCCATCCTGCTTCACCTTCCGGACCATGATCCGGTTGCGGTCCCGCGCGGGGCAAATGCCATTCTGGTCACGCACGATCTCACGCCGTCACTCACGCTGCAACTCGATCGGGAGTGCATTGCGGCCATTGCCACCGAGGCGGGCACGGCGACGGCCCATGTGGCCATCCTCGCACGCTCGCTGGGTCTGCCGGCCGTGGTCGGCCTGCGCAGTGCCCTGTCGGCGCTGCGTGGCGGGGAGACCGTCATCCTCGACGGCACCGATGGCACGCTGGTCGTCAGTCCATCGGAGGGGGAAATCGGCGCGGCGCGTCGTCGCATCGCCGATGCGGAAGGGCAGGCGCCCGCACTTCGCGAGCTGGCGCTCAGTGAACCGGTGACGCGCGATGGAATCCGGCTGGTGGTGAGGGCCAATGTCGATGTCCCGGAGGATGCCGAATTTGCGGCGGATAGTGGGGCTGACGGCGTGGGGCTCATGCGCACGGAATTCCTCGTCGTGGGACGCGCGAGCATGCCGGATGAGGATGAACAGTACCGGAGCTATCGCCGGGTGATGCAGGCGTTCGAGGGTCGCGCGGTGGTCATTCGGACCTTCGACGTGGGCGGTGACAAGCTTCCCCTGGGCGGGTTCCCCAGTGAAGCCAATCCCTTCCTGGGTTGGCGTGCCATCCGCATGTGTCTCGATGAGAGCGAGCTCTTCAAGGTGCAACTCCGTGCGCTGCTGCGTGCGGCCGTGCATGGCGATTTGCGCATCATGCTGCCGCTGGTGGTCACCGTCGACGAGGTTCGGGAAACCCGGCAGCTCATCGAGCAGGCCGTCGCGGAGCTTTCGGCGCGCCGGGTGCCCTTCCGGGACGATGTGCCCCTGGGGGTGATGGTAGAGACCCCCGCCGCGGCCGTGGCCTGCGATACGCTCGTGCGCGATGTCGATTTCTTCAGCATCGGATCCAACGACCTGGTGCAGTACGCGTTGGCCGTCGATCGCGGCAATGCCAATCTGGCGCCACGATTTACCCCATTTCACCCGGCGGTACTGCGTCTCATGGCGCAGGTGCAATCAGTCGGCGCGGCGCACGGTATCGACGTCTGTGTCTGTGGCGAAATGGCATCCCAACCCCTGGCCGTGTTTGCGCTGCTGGGATTGGGGTTGCGCCAGCTGAGTGTGGCGCCGCGCGCTGTCGCAGACGTCAAGCGCATCATTCGTGGCGTCCAGGCAGAAGTGGCCGAGGATGCCGTACGCGCGGCGATGCAGGCGGGAACGGCGCGCGAGGCTGAGATCCTGCTGCGTCGTCGGTTGCGCGCAGAGCTCGAGCGCGAATACCGTTCCTGATCGACCGGATGGTCCCGGAGTGGCCTGCATGGGCTTCGGGGGCATCGGACCGGATGCGGTCCGGTCGACCAATACCCTTTCAACCAGAGTGTGTGTGTGGCTGATCGCCATCTCTTCACATCGGAATCCGTTACTGAAGGCCATCCGGACAAGATCGCGGACCAGATTTCGGATGCCGTGCTCGATGCACTGCTCACCGCAGATCCCAAGGCCCGGGTGGCATGCGAAACCTTGGTGACGACGGGCCTGGCGGTCATTGCGGGTGAGATCACGACCTCCGCCTATGTTCACCTTCCGGACATCGTACGGCAGACCATCGATGGCATCGGATACAACGATGCGGCGTTCGGCTTCGATTCGAAAACCTGCGCCGTGGTGAGCACGATTGGGAACCAGTCGCCGGATATCGCGCAGGGCGTCGATACCGGGGGGGCGGGCGATCAGGGCATGATGTTCGGCTACGCGACCGATGAGACACCGGAACTGATGCCAATGCCCATTCAGCTTGCACACGCGCTGACCCATCAGCTCTCAGCACTGCGCAAGGATGGCACCTATCCGTGGTTGCGTCCCGACGGCAAGGCCCAGGTCAGTGTGGTCTACGAAGCGGGTCGGCCGATTGCGGTGGACACGGTGGTGATATCTACGCAGCACGATGAGAAGGTCAGCAATACGCGCCTGCGTCGGGCGGTACTCGACGACGTGATCCATGCGGTTCTCCCCGAGGAGATGATCGGGCGCAAACTGAAGACCCATATCAATCCCACCGGACGCTTCGTCATCGGCGGTCCTCAGGGTGATGCCGGTCTGACCGGCCGCAAGATCATTGTCGACACCTACGGCGGCATGGGCCGTCACGGAGGTGGGGCGTTCAGCGGCAAGGATCCCTCCAAAGTGGATCGGTCAGCCTGCTATGCGGCGCGCTGGGTGGCCAAGAACATCGTGGCGGCGAAGCTGGCGAAGCGATGCGAGGTACAGGTGGCCTACGCCATCGGCGTGGCGGAGCCCGTGTCGGTGTATGTACAGACCTTTGGAACCGGAGCGGTCCCCGACCGGGCGATCGAGGCTGCCGTGAAGGAGGTCTTCGATCTCACGCCGCGCGGCATCACCACGGCGCTTGACCTGCGCAAGCCCATTTATCAGGCCACGGCCGCTTATGGGCACTTTGGGCGTCAGCCTGAGACGGTCGGGCGTGGCCGTGCCGCCCGCACCCACTTCACGTGGGAGCGCACGGATAAGGTCACAGCGCTTCGGAAAGCCATCCGCTGAGCGGTTCGGTACACTGATCGCGGAGCGTACGGCGCGGGGGTGAGCCGCCGTACGCCTTCCGTGCCGCATTGCGTACCTTTCGGGTACGTCCTGCGTACCTTCCGTCGTCCGCCCCGGATATCCTTCCGGTGCATTCCCGGGCGCTGCACCTCTGACCGTCGACTCGGAGCGGCCCATGGCACAACCCTCCCTGGTGGAAGTCGCGGTCGCCCGTCTGGGAATCGACTCGGGGACCAACGCATACGTGGTGGTGCTGCGCGAGCGCGAGGGCGACCGCATCCTGCCCATCTGGATCGGTCGACCCGAGGCCGAGTCTATCGTGATGCAGATGAACCACGTCTCGCACGAGCGACCACTCACTCATGATCTTTGCAAGGTGCTCATCACCGGGATGGGTGGTACGCTGCGCCGGGTGAACATCACGCACGTGCGGGCCCGAACCTACTACGCCGTACTGCAGGTCGACGGACCCCGCGGGCTCGTCGAATTCGATGCCCGACCGTCCGACAGCATCGCCATCGCCCTGCGCCTCTCTGCGCCGATCTATGCGGACGAATCGCTGCTGAGTGAAACCGATGACGAGGATGGCGAAGACGGCCCGTCCGAGGATCCGACGGCAAGTGCCGCCGATGGGGCACCCTGGACGCTGCCACGGGGATCGGCACCGGAATTGGCCGCGGAGGAGCTCAAAGCCTATCTCGAACGCCTGCGGCCGGAAGACTTTGGTAAGTTTCAGCCGTGATGGTTCATCTGTGATGTTGCGATCATGAAGGTCCTGTCCTGAGCCTGTCCGAGCCCGCATTGTTTTTTTCGACCCGATCCCGCCGTTTCGTAGCTGCCTGTGCCATTGTGGTGGCGATGATGCCTGCGCCTGGGGCGCGCGCCCAATCCGCGGTACGCCAGCCCACGCCGCCGGCTACATCGGCTGGCGAGCGTGCGTCCAGCGCGGCGGTCGCACCTGCCGCGACATCTGCCGCGACATCTGCTGCGACATCAGCCGCGGCGAAGGCCGTCTCTCCGCGCACCGTGGAAGGGCGTGTGCGGAAGCCGACGGTGCAGGGGGCGGATTCCACCGGTATGGGTCCGGTGGCCGGTGCTTGGGTCACCCTGCATCGGGTGGGGAAAGATACGGCTGGTGCGGTTGACTCCGTGCGCAGTGATGCCGCGGGTCGGTATCGCCTCCGCTACACACCCTTCGGTGCACCCGATGCGGTCTATTTTGCGTCCAGTACCTGGCACGGGATCGCGTATTTCACAGCCCCACTCAGGGCGGCCGATGTCCGTGGCGACGACGCCGAGATCACGGTCTTCGATACCACGTCCCGCACGTTTCCGTTGAGTGTGAAGGGCCGGCACCTGGTGGTGAGTACACCTGACAGCACCGATCGCCGCACGGTGGTGGAAGTCTTTGAGTTGTCGAACGACAGCCTGGTCGCGCTGGTGTCTGTGGACACCACGGTGCTGCGCCCCACCTGGTCGGTGAGCATTCCGGCGACAGCGCTCGATGTGCGCGTGAATGGAGACGAGATCTCGCCCGACGCATTCGTCGCTGCGAATGGGCGGGCGTCGATCTACTCGCCCATTCCACCAGGGCTCAAGCAGGTGGCGTTCACCTACAAGGTGCCCACCAGCAGCTTTCCGCTCGCAATCACCAGCGAGCGCGGTGCGGTCGTCTTCGAGGTGCTCCTGGAAGAACCGCAGGGCAGTGTCAGCGGCCAGGGATTCACAGCCGTGGAGCCGGTGTCGCTCGAAGGCCGCAATTTCCGGCGCTTTCTGGCGCAGGATGTGAAGGCGGATGCGCGCCTCGTGGTGGAACTGCCGTCCACCAGGACCCCGGGGCGCAATCTCTACATCGCCGCACTGCTGGCACTGATCGGATTTCTGATGATGCTGGTGCTGTCGCGTTCCACGCAGCGGGCGGCAAGCAAGCGAGCCAGCTCGGCCGTTCGGCCATCGCTTCGTCCCCAGGAATCACAGGCGCCCCTGTCGGAACGCCTGGCGCAGGAGATCTCCGCGCTCGACGCGACCTACGCCCGACAGCGCCGGCCGTCGGAGAGTGTGCAGCAAGCCTATCAGGCCCGCCGTGCGGAGCTGCGCGCCGCGCTCGCTGAAGCATTGGGGCACCCCGCCGACGAGCGATGAAGGCGATTGGGGAGTGGAGGTTGGCGAGCCGCACAGTTCTGGTCGCCGCTGCGCTCGGCTTGAGTGTGGCCACGGCGTGTTCCGGTGAGTCAGCAGATCACCGTCGAACTGACGCCATCGAGGGGAGTTTCTCAGGAGTCTCACGCGATTCGACGCTGACCCCCGCCGATACAGACGATTTCGGGGCGCCACTGCCCGTGGACGCTCGCTATGCCCAGCGCGTGGTCTCGCTGAACCCGGCGGCGACGGAGATCGTCTTCGCGATCGGGGCAGACAGTCTGCTGGTGGGGCGCTCGCGCTGGGATGAGTTCCCGAAGGGTGTCGAACGCATCCCATCCGTCGGTGATGGGATACGTCCGAACATCGAAGCCGTGCTGTCGGTGCGACCAACGTTGGTGATTCTCTATGCGACGGCAGACAACCGAGCGGCGGCGGAAGCTCTCGCGCGCGCCGGTGTCCGCACGATGGCGTTCCGCGCGGACCGCATCGCGGGGTTCTTTGCGCTCACGCATCGCCTGGGCGCGGCACTCGGAGCCGGATCCCGAGCCCAGACGGTGATGGATAGTGTGCGGGGGACCTTGGAACGCGTGCGCGTCCTGACGGCAGCGCAGGCCACGCACCCAACGGTCGTGTGGCCTGTGTGGGAGTCACCACCCATGGTGATCGGAGGGGGAAGCTATCTGGATGAACTGCTCACCATTGCCGGAGCGCGCAACGTTTTCCACGACGACACCACGGCGTCGCCTTCCGTGAGCATTGAAGAGATCGCGCGCCGCACCCCAGCGTTCGTGGTGACTGGCGCCGATCGGGTGTCGGTGCTGCAGCAATCGCCGAGCTGGCGGGTGCTGCCGGCCGTTCGCGACGAACAGTTCCTGCGCATCGACAGTGACCTCACGGGGCGACCGTCCGTGATGCTGGGAATGGCGGCGGTGCACTTGGCTCGACTCCTGCATCCGTCACTTGCCGATGCACTTCCCTGATAGGCCCGATTGGCATCGCTCATGGCCCTGGATCGCCGGTGCCGGAGCGCTATTTGTTGTCATCGTGCTTGGCGTGATGACCGGTGCGATTCCCTTATCAGCGAGCGAGGTCCTGGCTGCCGCGCAGGGTCAGGGGCACCCGTCCACCGTGGCCATCGTGCGCGATCTGCGCTTGCCGCGCGTCCTGTTGGCGGGGCTTGTGGGGGTCGGTCTGTCCATGAGTGGGGGCGCCTTGCAGGGCACACTGCGGAACCCCCTGGCGGAACCCTATCTGCTGGGTGTCTCCGGGGGGGCGGCCGTCGGAGCGGTGCTGGCACTGGCCATGGGGTTCAGCATGCCGCTGGTCATCACCGCTGCGGCCTTCGCCGGTGCAGGACTCGCCACGGTCCTTGTGGCGGCGCTGGCGCGCGTCGTGGGCGGTGGGGGCGATACGCGACTGCTGCTCATGTCGGGTGTGGTGGTGGGGGCCTTTGCGAATGCCACGATTCTGGTGGCCCTGGCCGGCGCCCCGCCTGAGCGCCTCCGCGGTGCGCTGTGGTGGATGATGGGGTCTGCTGCCGATGCCTCCTGGGGAGCCGTCGGGCGCAGCACGATCGCCATTGGCGTGCTCGGGGCGCTGCTCGTCTGGCGCGCCCGCGAACTCGATGTGCTGGCCTTGGGGGCGGAACCGGCGGCAGCACTTGGTGTGGATGTAGACCGCGCGGCGCGGCGCACCTTCCTTGTGGCCTCGTGGCTGGCCGCTGCTACCGTGGCAGCAGCTGGTCTCATCGGGTTTCTCGGTCTGGTCGTGCCGAATCTCGCGCGCGCACTGGGGGCGAGACAGCACCGACCCATGCTGCTACTCTCCGGGCTGTATGGCGCGGTGTTGCTGATTGCCGCTGATATCGCCGCACGCACCCTCCGCGCGCCGCTCGAACTGCCACTCGGGGCCCTGACGGCCCTCATTGGCGTGCCGTTCTTTCTGCTGCGTCTGCGCAGGCTGACCCCATGACAGCGCCTGCCACGACGCTCCGGCCCTGGCCGGCGCACCAGGCATCGACTCTGACGTTTCTGGATGTTCGCGTACGCTACCCCGGCCGCGTGGATCTCGCCCTCGATGCGGTGTCATTCGAAGCACGACCCGGGTGCATCACCGCGGTTGTTGGCCCCAACGGTAGCGGGAAGAGCAGTCTAGTGCGCGCACTCCTGCGCCGGGTTCCTCTCGAGTCCGGCGCCATTCGGCTCGATGACGCGGATATCATGCCGCTCGACCGCTTGTCGCTGGCACGCCGGGTTGCCGTGGTACCGCAGCGGGAGGAGCCCGTGATGCCGCTCGAAGTGCGTGAGTTCGTTGCGCTGGGTCGGTTTCCGCACCGCGGCGCCTTTGGTGCGCCGGCGCCGGCAGACCATGAAGCGGTGGAACGGGCCATGAACCGTGCCGGCATCGGGGACTTCGCGGCGCGCCGCACAGACACGCTGTCGGGAGGCGAATGGCAACGTGCGCGTATCGCACGGGCGCTGGCGCAGGAGACAGGTGTGCTGGTCCTCGACGAGCCCACCACCTTCCTCGATATCGCGCACGAGATGGCGGTATTCGAACTGGCGGATGCCCTGGCACATGCCGGTCGCACCGTGCTGCTCGTAAGTCACCAGCTTAATCTCGTGGCCAGGTTCGCGGCGCATATCGTCCTGCTCGACCAGGGGCGCGTGGCGGCTGCCGGCATGGTCAGTGAGGTGATGCGGGGCGAAGTGCTCGAACGCGTGTACGGTTGGCCACTCGTGGTGACGCGCGATCCCGCCGTGGGTGCGCCCGCACTGCTCCCGTTGCGCGGACCTCGGCGGTAGCGGATACCGCGCGAGAGAATATGACCATGCTCGCCACCGACGCCGTGGTCCTGCACGCTGCGGACTATCTCGAGTCCAGTCGGATCCTGCGGCTGCTCACACGGGAGGCCGGTGTCCTCTCTGTGCTGGCACGCGGGGCGAGGTCTTCGCGCAAACGATTCAGCGCGGCCGTTGGTCTGTTTGCCGAAGGGCAGGCGCAACTCCAGATCAAGCCCGGCCGGGATCTGCATACGCTGGTGAGCTTCGATGTCGCGCGCGCCCATGCGGGACTTGCGCTGGACCTCCGGCGCTTCGGGGCAGCGAGCGCGATGGCAGAAGTTGTCCTGCGCCTCATGCATGACGAGGCGAGCCCGGCGGCCTATGCGGCCGTGGTGAACGGCCTGGAACACCTGGCCTTGGCCGACGCAGCGCTGACCGGATCGACGGCGCTCTGTGCCTTGTGGCAGGTGGTCGCACTGGTGGGATTCAGGCCGGCGCTCGACCACTGTGCCGAATGTCTCGCCGCCGTGGATCCCCTTGAGTCGGCACGATTTCATCCGCTCGCGGGTGGTACGCTGTGCGAGCGCTGCGCGAGGCAGAACCCGGGAGGCCGTCTGTTGCCCGCGGACGCGCGGGAGACCGTGCGCCGCTGGATGGACGGTGAAGCGCCGGCCACAGAGGAGCGCGCGACCCGCGCCCATCAACGGCTGTTGCGGGAGTTTCTCGAGCAGCACATCCCCGACCCGCGCCCGCTGCGCGCGTATGAATCCTGGGAGGCGGCGTACCTGATGTAACGCTTTAGATGTAATGCTGTAAGATGTTTAATAGTCAATGATTACATGATATTGAAATAGAAATTGCCGCGGTACATTGCCTGCCAGATGCCCAGGTTGTTGCTTGACGCACGGCGTCGTGCGTCCTAGCTTCACAGAGAGGCCCGACGGGCGGGCCTTTCGGAAACCCTTTTCGGAGACTTCGACTCACACCCTGATTTGTCGGTCGGAGAAGTAAACATGAAACGTTTGTGGGGGGCACTGGGTCTGGTGCTCGCTCTCAGCGTGTTCATGCCAGGAGTCGCGGCGGCCCAGCAGCAAGACCCCAAGGTTCGCCGCAACGGAGCAACGCTCGGACAGAATTATCCGAATCCGTTCAATCCGGAGACTCGCATTCCGTTTTCGGTGGGAGAGGATGCGCCCACCTGTTCCAATTCCTCGCGGCAGTATCGCGTGACCCTGAAGATCTACAACGTGATCGCAGGGTATGTCGCGACACCTGTGTTGCAGGGCGGATCAAACGGAGTGGCCGGTGGTCAACCGCTGGAAAATCTGTCCATCACCTGCGGCCAGTATGTGGCCTACTGGGATGGCAAAGTCCAAGCAACCGGGCGGGAGGCCGCCTCAGGGATGTACCTGTATCGCCTTGAGGTGGATGGCGTGCCGCTGGTAGGCAAGATGGTCAACATGAAGTGAGCTCGGGTTTGCTCGAGCACCACAAGACCCGTTTGACATCAAAGAGAGCGCACTGGGTGAGCGGACCCGGTGCGCTCTCTTGTCTTTTGCAGGCACCTGGGGTGCGGTGT
>CAZPJX010000077.1:0-14023 GCA_964586985.1 uncultured Gemmatimonas sp.
CCAGGAGATCGATCGGCTGCTCAAGAAGGCCATCGAAATGCTGCAGCGCACCGATGGGGCCGTGGATGCCACGTATCTGGGCCGCACGGACATCATCTACGGCGGCGATCGCGCCAAGTGGCTCAAGTTCGCGTACGGCCTCCAGGCGATGCAGCTCAATCACTTCAGCAACAAGGCTGCCTACAAGCCGGCCGACGTGATCGCGGCCGTCGACAAGTCATTTGCCAGCAACGCGGACGACGCGCTGATCGCGTATCCGGCGCTGGTCAACGACGATCGGAACTTCTACGGCTGGACGCGCAACAACATGCGTTCCTATCGCCAGACGAAGTTCGTCGTGGAGCTCATGGATGGTACGCAGTTCGGCGGGGTGGTGGACCCACGCATGAGCCGCATGCTGTCTCCGTCGCCCGACGGAAAGTACCGGGGTTACGATGTGAGCGTTGTGGGTACGGTGGCATTTCCCACCAGCCAACCCACCGTCATTCCCAACAATATCTACGGATACAAGGGGACTGACGGCCAGGCGCTGCCGAGTCGGTACATCTTCTCGGACAAGTCCCGCATGCCGGCCATGACGTATGCGCAGTTGCAGTTCATCAAGGCGGAGGCGGCCTACCGCATGGGAGACAAGGCTATGGCCCTCACGGCGTTCCGCAATGGCGTCCAGGCGCACATGGTGTTCGTGAACTCCCGGAACACGGATGACGGGCAGTCCCCAACGCCCATCAGTACGGCGGAGCAGGCCGCTTTCATGGCCAGTGCGGCTGTGCCGAGTACGCCGAACGCCCTCACGCTCACGCACATCATGTCGCAGAAATACATCGCGCAGTGGGCGTGGGCACATAACGAACTGTGGCTGGACATGCGGCGCTACCACTACACGGATATCGACCCGGCCAGCAACATGCAGGTGTTCCCCGGGTTCACGCCGCCGAGCACGACGCTCCTGTATGCGGACAACGGGGGCAAGGTCGTGCAGCGCATCCGTCCGCGTTACAACTCCGAGTATGTATGGAACCGCCCGGGACTGGACGCCATTGGCGGCCTTGCGCTCGACTTCCACACCAAGCCGCTCTGGATCACCCAACCCTAATTCCCCATGACGACCTACAGAACTTTCATGCGATCGGCGCGATCGGTGACGATGCTGCTGTGCGCCGTCGCGCTGGCGGGCTGTGAGAAGAATGCCGTTCAGGATATCACCGGCTCGTTGCCCGGCGCGCGTATCAAGTTCTTCAACTTCGGTGTGAATGCGCCGGGGGTGAACTTCTACGCCAACGACAGCAAGGTCACGGCGATTTCGTCGGCGACGGGGGTTGAGGCGGTGACCGGCGTAGCCTACGGCGGTGTCGGCAGCGGGGGGTATTACTCCGCGCTGGAGCCTGGCCAGTACACGTTCACCGGCCGCATTGCCGCGACCGTGGACAAGGATGTGCCGGTGGTCTCCGTGTCGGCGGCGCTCGCCGATGGCAAGGCCTATTCCATGTACATCAGCGGGATCTACAACTCGACGGCAAAGACGGTGGAGGGCTTCGTCGTCGAGGATAACGTCCCCGCCACAGGCGACTACACGCAGGCGCAGGTGCGCTTCGTGAATGCCATCTCGAACTCGTCTCCCACGACGCTCACGGCGAAGAATCAGACCACGGGCGCGATTGTCACGATCGGGAGTGGTATCGCCTACAAGGCGGCCGGCGCCTTCGCGCTCGTTCCGGAGGCGATCTACGACCTGACCGCGACGACGGCCGGTGCGAGTCCCGTCACCTACACGCGCACGGGTGTGACGTTCGCAAGCGGCCGCGTGTACAGTATCAACGCGCGCGGGGATATCACGGTCACGGGTGGCACGGCGACCAATCGGCCGTTCCTGGACAATACCACGAACCGGTAGCTTCGTCGGTCTCGAGGTGAACGCGAAAGCCCCCCACGCAGACCTGCGTGGGGGGCTTTCGCGTTGTCATTGCCAGCCCTCAGCCGTATCGCGGCCGAGGCACACGCGAGTTGTCAGCCACGGATTACTTCAGGTTCTTCCGAAGGAAAGCCAGCGTCCGCGGCCAGGCATCCTTGGTGGCCGCCAGGTTCGCAGCCTCCTCGGCCGGATCGCGGTTGGGCTTGGGATCGGCCTGCGCCCGGAGGAAGCCGTGCACCGCGCCTTCATAGTTGCGGGCCTCGTAGGTCTTGCCGTTGGCCTTCATCGCGGCCTCGATGTCGGGCATCAGGGCACCGATGCGGGCGTCCTTGCTCCCATTCAGCAGCATGACCGGCTTCGAGATCTTCCGGATCGAGTCGACGTCCACCGACGCGGGGACGGCGGCCGTGGTCGCAGTGGCAGGGGTGCCGCCCTTGGTGTACGGCGCACCGTAGAAGGCCACGCCGCCCGAATAGCCCTTCACGCCTCCGTTCACCGCG
Organism: uncultured Gemmatimonas sp.; assembly: GCA_964586985.1. Taxonomy (GTDB): domain Bacteria; phylum Gemmatimonadota; class Gemmatimonadetes; order Gemmatimonadales; family Gemmatimonadaceae; genus Gemmatimonas. The sequence continues at coordinate 2,413 of CAZPJX010000077.1, forward strand.
TGCGCGAACACCGTCTGGCCTCCCCAGCAGTAGCCGATCACCGCGTACTTCTGCTGCGCGCTCGGCAGCATCATGGCGTAGTTGGCGGCCGCGTTGATGATCTGGTTGCGCTCGCTCGTGTTCACGCCGGCGATAATGCGCCGAGCCGAGTCACCGCTGAGCTCAACCGTGCTCGGGCCGCCGCGGGCGCGCGACAGGAAATCCGGCGCGATGGCGATGAACCCGTCTGCCGCCACCTGATCGGCGACGCCGCGCACCCAGGTGGAGAGTCCGAAGATCTCGTGCACCACCACCACCACCGGTGCCTTCTGGCGGCTGTCCCTGCTGAATGGGTACACGACCCACGCCATGAGTGTATCTGGCGTGCCGACCATGGGGATCTTCACCCACTCGGCGTGACGCGGGGAGTTCTTCACGCGATCGGCCGACGCGTTGTTGGACGGGGGCAGGCTGAGGTCCTGCGGGGCCAGCACCGTGCCCATCTGAGGGGCAGCGAGGTCGGCTGCGCTCATGTGCGCCATGTGCTCATCCATGACGTCTGCCGATGGGCCACCGACATGTCTGGCGTCTGCTGTCGGAAGGGCGCCGCCCATGCCAGCGACGGCGGTCTGCTGCAGGGTTGGGTTTCCCCTGGGCGCTGGCGTGGTGCGCTGGACCGTGCAGGCACCGGCAAGGAGGATCAGGAATGGCAGGGAGAACTGACGGGACATCGGGAACGTCCTCGCAAAGGGTGGGAACAACCGCGCGAAATGTAATGCCTCCCAAAGCGCACCGCAGGATGGGCAAATGAGACTTCCCACAACGCGGGGACATCGGACAGTATTCGGGTATGATCAAGACCGCGCTGGTTTTCGCCGTATTGCTCGCAGGGTCTGGAGCGGTGTACCTGATGCAGCCACCGACAGGCGACAAGTCGAAGGGGACGCCTTCAGCTCATCCGCTGTGCGTGGACGCAGAGGAGTTTCTCCGCACTGATCGCAAGATGAAGACCGTCGTGGGGCCGGATACGGTGAACGACTGGCGCACGCGAAAGCAGCTGATGGGATGCCAGATCACAGCGGCAGGAGGCACGACGCGTGGTGTGCAACCGGAGGCTGTGTACTTCTATGAGCGCGTGCGCGCGACCGGGTGGGTGCGTACGCCGGACCCGCGCGACTCGCCCAACGAAGCGTCTCTGCGTTTTCGGAAGGGAGGCGCAGATTGTCTGTTCAATGTCTACGGGCCGTCGATGCTGTTGACGGATGCGGAAGATGCGGTAGATGAAGCGCACGTCCTCTCGCCGGGTGAGACCCGCTACCACGTGTATACCATGTGCATGCCCGCACTGCCGGCAGCGCCCTGACTACCGTCCGTTATGAGTCGTCGCACCACGGTGTGCGGGGCCCACGAGCTGCAGGTATTTCTGCAGCACCCCGCCTCGGGCATGGTGAGGCGGATGATGTGCCGGGAGTGCGGCGATGCGTGCGGAGAGTTCCGTCTCGGAGAGCTCGACGGTGATGCTTCGCGACGCCGGGCGAGCATCGATGGCGATGATATCGCCATGACGCAGGGCCGCAATGGGGCCACCATCGGCAGCCTCAGGGCCGGCGTGCCCGATGCATAGGCCACGCGTGGCGCCACTGAATCTGCCATCGGTCAGCAGGGCGACTTTCGTTCCCATGCCCTGGCCGTACAGCAGGGCCGTAATGCCCAGCATTTCCCGCATTCCGGGACCACCGCGCGGACCCTCGTTGCGGATCACGAGTACGTCACCCGCATCGTAGGCGCGATCGGCCACCGCGACCTGCGCCTCCTCTTCGCTTTCGAATACGCGGGCCGGACCGCGGTGCACCAGGGTTCCAAGTCCGGCCGTTTTCAGCAGGGCGCCATCGGGGCAGAGATTGCCAGTGAGCACGGTGACGCCGCCGTCCGCCGAAAGTGCGTCGTGCACAGCATGGACCACGCGCCCATCTACCGCGGCAGCGTTCGCAAGCTCGTCTGCCAGGCTGCGTCCGGTGAACGTGATGCAGTGTCCATGCAAGGCTCCCGCGTCGAGCAGGGCGCGGAGGACCACCCCCGCTCCCCCGATGTCGTACAGGTCACGGGCGAGATACCGGCCTCCGGGTTGCAGGTCCGCGATGAGCGGCGTCCGACGGAACACCGCCGCCACATCCTCGAGCGTGAAGCTGATCCCCGCTTCGTGTGCGATAGCGGGGATGTGCAGCGCGGCATTGGTCGAGCCTCCCGTGGCCGACACCACCGCACAGGCGTTCTCCAACGATTCGCGCGTGATGATGTCGCGCGGGCGAGGCGTGTCAGCCATCACCGCCCGCATCAAGTCTGCGGCCGCGCGGCGCATGAGCGGTGCCCGTTCGCTGAAGACCGCGGGTACCATGCTGGACCCGATTGGGGCCAGGCCGATGGCCTCGGAGACCATACCCATGGTGTTGGCGGTGAACTGACCGGCGCAGGCGCCCGCTGTTGGAAGGCACGCATGTGCCAGGGCCGTGAGCTCCTCCGTGGTGGCCTCACCAGCAAGGACTTTGCCGATCGTCTCGTAGGTCTCCGCCACATTGGTATCACGTCCCTGCCAGCGTCCCGGCAGGGTGGCGCCACCGTGCACGAAGACGGCCGGCACGTTGCAGCGCACCATGCCCATCATCAGGCCGGGCAGGTTCTTGTCACAGCCGCCAATGGCGAAGATGCCATCCCACTGATGGGCTTCCGTGCTCGCCTCCACGCTGTCGGCAATGAGCTCGCGCGATACCAGCGAGTAGCGCATGCCGCGATGGGCCACCGAGAGTCCGTCGGACACCGAGACCACCGGGCACTCGTGTGGCATGCCGCCACCCGCGTAGATGCCCGTTTTTGCGTGCTGCGCCTGATCCCGCAGGTTCAGGTTGCAGGGACTCATCTCCCCGCCAGTGTGGAATACGCCGATGTGCGGCCGGCGGATTTCCTCGGCACTCTGCCCAAGCGCTTCGAGAAAGGCGTGCGTGGTGGCGCGGATGGTGCCGTCGTAGATCGCGGCGGAACGGAACCGGTGAGTCATTCTGCGGATGCGTCGCTTGCGATGGCCGACGTTCCGGGTGCGGGCTGTGGTGACGAAGGCGATGCACGCAACAGGCGAATCAATCGGGACACGTCGCCGTCAGCGCCAACGGCAGGATGGTCGATGGCGTTGCGATATCGCTCGAGCGCGGCACGGGTGACGGGTATATCGGCACCGACGCTGTCTGCCAGGCGCACCACCTGCTCGATGTCCTTCCGAAACGTCCCCATGGCGCCAAGTCGCGGAGTATCGAGATCCGTCGCCATGCGGGGGCCGAAAATCTGCAGCGGTAGCGAATCGGCAAAGCCGCCAGCGAGGGCGGCCGGTAGCCGCGATGCGTCCACGCCGGCGCGCTCCGCAAACGCCAGGGTCTCGGCGATGACCATCAGATTGCAGGCCACAATCTGTTGATTGCAGCTCTTGGCGAGCTGGCCGGTGCCGTTGCCGCCCATGTGCGTGACCCGCTGTGCCAAGGCCTCGAACACCGGGGCGGCACGCTCAATGTCCTCGGCCAGACCGCCCGCGAAGACGATCAATCGTCCCGCGCGTGCTGCGGGAACGCCGCCAGATACCGGCGCATCGATCCAGCGTGCGCCGGAGACCGAAGCCAGACGTTCGGCCATCCGTACCGTGGCATCCGGTGCAATGCTGGATAGATCAACGAGCAACTGCCCGGTCCGCATGCTCCACGCAATGCCCGAGGCGTTGGTGACTGCCCTCAGTGCCGGAGGCTCGTCAGCTCCTGCGTCACCTGCATCGCGTGCGCCACCCGGCGCGCCAAAGAGCACGGACTTCACCGCTTCGGTGTCGCTCAGGCAGGTGCAGACAATGTCGACGCGGCGGGCCAGGTCCTGCGGGCTTGCCGCCACCAGTGCGCCGGCTGCGATGAGAGGTGCCAGCTTCTCCGGCGAGCGATTCCACACCACGACAGATCGTCCGCATTCGAGCAGACGCTCCACCATGGGCCCACCGATGAGCCCAGTACCAATGAAACCGATGGATGAGTGCATCAGCCGTTCAGATGCAGGCCGTTGTCCATGCGAATGATCTCGCCCGTAATCCCCGCGGGGCCGGCGATGAGGAATACGGTGAGATCGGCCACCTCGGCAGGTGTGAGCAGGCGCTTGAGCGGTTGGGTCTCGAGGTATGTCGCTTCCACTGCCGCGAGCGCCTCGGCGCTCAGCACGCGACTGGGAAGGCCGCCCGCCACGTAGCCCGGTGCAATGGCATTGACGCGGATATGCGGCGCCAGTGCGCGAGCCATGGAGATGGTAAGTGTGCTGACGGCGCCCTTGCTGGCGGCGTAGGCCACCGACGAGCCCACGCCGGAAATGCCCGCGATGGAGGAATAGTTGACGATGGCGCCACGCCCACTGCGTTCGAGACCCGCGCGGCAGGCGCGGATCATCTGGAAGGTGCCAAGGACGTTGACGTTGTTCGTGCGACCGAACTCACTGGAGGGTAGTGCCTCGAGGTCAGCGTGCGGCACAAATCGGGTGGTGCCGGCGCAGTTCACGAGGCCATCGAGTTGCCCCATGTGCGTCTCGAATGCGCCGGCGGCTGCGCGGCAGGAGGCGTCGTCCGTGACATCGACCTCCACCACGAGGGCGTCCTGACCGAAGGAGCGGCAGGAGGCGGCAACCGCGTCGGCGTCGGCCCGTGTATCCGGAAGGGTGCAGACGCCCACCCGCCAGCCGGCACGAGCGAAAGCAGAGGCGCAGGCGGCGCCGATTCCGGTGGCTGCGCCAGTGATGAGAACGGCGGGAATGGTGGGGCAGGTGGTCATAGGGGTGATCAGGGGATGCGTGTCGATACGAAGTTCCAGACGCGCGCGGCACCGAAATGCATCGCGTTCACACGGCCTTTCGCATCACGGGTGAACCAGACGGCCGTCTCGGCGTTGCTGAAGGCGTCCTTGTAGGTTGGCACCAGCGAATCGACCACACCCACGCGCGGACTCAGCGTAAGGCTCGTGCCCACCACGCTGACCGTGAAGGTGTTGTCGATCTCGTCGCTGCGATATCGTCCGGCATACGCGCCCAGATCTGCGGGTGTTGGTTTCCAGGCGGATTCGGCGCGTCGGACATACACCACCGAGTCTCCGTCACTGGTGACGGAGCGAATCGTGCGGGTGCGGCCGTCCTTGTCCAGTGCGAGCCGAGCGTTCATGGTGCCCACGAGCCAGGTCCCATCGCGGAGGGCGCGCAGCGGGGTACTGCCCTGGCGCAGGCGTCCGCCAGCCGTGTCGAGTACCATGACGGAGTGCCAGCGCGTGTCTTCGTACAAGCCGCGCCAAGGCAGCAGCGTTGCCTGATCCGCAGTGATCGTGTCGGGTGCGGCCGCACGCGGCAACGTGGGGTTCAGTGCATCGACGATCTGATGCGTGAACTGGGTAGCACCGGCTCCGGCCACATTGCACAGTACGGCGATGGAGAGATCCTCGAGTTCCGGATACCGGGCGAGATACGTGGAGTATCCTGCGGTCGATCCGGAGTGTGCAATCTCCAGTGTCCCGCGATAGCGGCTCACGATCAGCCCAAGGGCGTATGCGATTTCGAGTCCATTGTTGAGGCGCATGCGCCGTGTGAGCGAGTCCACGACGGCCGAGCCAAGCGTCTTGCGCGTCAGGGCCTCATTCCAACGGAGCCAGTCACCCACCGTGGTCAGCAACCCTCCGGCCGCGATGATGTTGTCGGTGGGCATATCGATGCGCCAGCCATCGTCGCTGCGGCGATAGGCCTGCGCCAACCCCGGGACGATGCGCGTGTAGTCATCGCGCCAGCGGGTGTGCGTAAGCCCAAGCGGCCTGAAGATGCGCGCCTCGCTGAAATCGGAGAACGACTGCCCGCTCACCCGCTCGACCAGCGTGCGCAGCAGGAGGAAACCGGAATTGGTGTAGGAGTAGTGATCGCCCACCGGGTAGTTGAGCGCCTGTTGCGCGGTGATCACGCTGTACACGAAGGGTTGGGTATGCACGCGCGTGCCACGCGGCCATCCCTGCCAGGCCATGAGGTTGCTCCACTCCCGAAGGCCGCTGGTATGGGTCAGCAGGTGCCGTACCGTGATGGGTCGATCATACACGGGCAACTCCGGCAGATACTTCCTGGCATCGTCCTCGAGCGAAAGCTTCCCATCGTGGACCAGCAGCATCACGGCCGTCGCGGTGAACTGCTTGGCCACCGACCCCGATTCGAGGATTGTGGCCGGTGTGATGGGGCGTTCGCCCACGATGTCGGCCATGCCGTAGCCACGCTTGAGGAGCGTGGTGCCGCCCCGGGCGACGCCGACGGCACAACCGGGGCCGTGGGTGTTGTTCCAGGTGTTGAAAATGCGATCGACCGAAGCCACCAGGTCGATGCGCGCCGGGGCGCGCTGCGAGACGCGTGGCACATCCTGTTGCGACACGCCAGGTGCTGCGCTTTGGGCGGTGAGCGAAGCAGGGATGGCTGCCATGGCGGCGGTCATCAGCAGAGCCGATGCGGGCAGGCACCGGGCGGGCAGAAGGGGGCGCATGTGGCGAATGTATCGCCTATCTTTCGGATATGCCCATCTATGTCTACGAGACACTGCCCGGGACGCAGGGAGAGAAGCCTCTGCGTTTCGAAGTGCGTCAGTCGATGTCTGACGCCCCCCTTGTCGCGCACCCGGAAACGGGTGAGCCCGTGCAGCGCGTGCTGTCGGGCGGGCTGGTCACCTTCACCAACAGCTCGGGTGGCGATAGCTGCGCCATGCCGTCGGGGCGCGGTATGCCCACGATGGGATGTGGCGCTGGCAACTGCTGCATGAACTAGGCATGCCTGGGCGGAAGCCGGTCAGGAACACGGCGCCACAATCTGCTCCATACGAAACCGGTGCGTGGGCCCAGGTGTTCGCGCCTCGCGCACCAGGCGAACAGCGATACTGGCTCATCAAATCCGAGCCAGACGTCTTCTCCTTCACCGATCTGATGGCCTCCCCGCGGAAGACCACCTGCTGGGACAGCATCCGGAATTCCGGGGCGCGCAATTTTCTGCGAGACGGAATGAAGCGGGGGGATCGCTGTTTCTTCTACCACTCCAACGCCGAGCCCTCGGCCATTGTCGGGGTGTGCGAGGTGGTGAGGGAAGGCTATCCCGACCACACGGCGTTCGATCCGTCACATGCGTACTACGACGAAAAATCGAACTCGAAAACGCCCACCTGGTACATGGTGGACGTGCGGGCCGTTTCCGCGTTCAGCCGGCCGGTGACCCTGCCACAGATCAAGGCTGATCCCGCTTTGTCGCAGATGGCGCTGCTGCGGGTGAGTCGCTTGTCGGTCGTGCCGGTGACCGCGGCAGAGTGGGAGCACATCTGCCGCCTTGGGGCATAATCAGGCTCGAGGACGTGCCCGCAGGTACTGGGACGGCCACGCTCCGTTGACACCAAGTTCCTGTGCTGCCAGCAGTGGCCAGTGTGGATTGCGAAGCAGCACACGAGCCAGCAGGACCATGTCGGCGTCTCCGTCGGTAAGGATTCCCTCGGCCTGACCCGCGTCGGTGATGAGCCCGACGGCGGCGGTCGCGATACCGGCTTCCTGACGGATGCGTCGCGCAAAGGGTACCTGGAAGCCCGGTCCCACACTTATCTGCTGATGCGAGACCAGGCCCCCTGATGAGCAGTCCAGCAGATCGGTGCCCAGGTCACGGAGGCGCCGGGCTAGCTGCACGGATTCGTCCACCGTCCATCCGCCCTCTGCCCAATCGGTGGCTGAGAGACGCACGATTACGGGCAGCTCATCCGGCCAGACCGCGCGTACGGCCGCTGTCACCTCGCAGGTGAGGCGGATACGGTTCTCGAAACTGCCACCGTAGGCATCGCTGCGTTGGTTGGTCAGCGGGGAGAGAAACTGGTGGAGCAGGTAACCGTGGGCGGCGTGGACCTCGGCCACCTGAAACCCCGCTGCGTGGGCGCGGCGAGCCGCTGCGGTGAAATGTGCCACGACCTGCGCTATTCCCTCGGCCGTGAGCTCCTTCGGCTGTGGGTAATCGTCCGAATAGGCGACGGCACTCGGCGCCAGCACATTGTCCCACCCCCCATCCGCCACAGGTACAGCCCCCTGACCCTCCCACGGGCGGCGCGTGCTTGCCTTGCGTCCGGCGTGTGCGAGCTGAATGCCCGCTGCGCTCCCCTGTGCACGAATGAAATCGGTGATCCGCCGCAGCATCGGGACATGATCGTCCGACCAGATGCCCAGATCCCGGGGAGAAATGCGGCCTTCCGGGGCCACCGCGGTGGCCTCGGTGATTACCAGGCCCGCACCGCCCGTCGCAAATGCCCCGAGGTGCACCAGGTGCCAGTCATTGGCCAATCCGTTGGTGGCGGAGTACTGACACATGGGTGAGACGCCAATGCGGTTGCGGAGCGTCAGGGCGCGAAGCGTAAAGGGCGAAAAGAGCTGGGACATGGCAGAAATCTATAACGGATGTTGCAGCGCGGCCCCGCGCCAATCGCGTGCTGTGGTGCTAGCGTTGCTGCATGCCCTGTTCCGTACCCGACGCATCCTCCCACGGCGCCGTACTGGAGATTATCACCGGCGATTCGCCATCTGCGCTGCTCGCCAGTCTCGATGACGTACTGACGACGGCGCCGCTGCCGCCTTTCGATGACGACATCGTGGTAGTCCAGAGCCTCGGCATGGAACGCTGGGTGCGGCAGCAGCTTGCGCGGCGGCGTGGATGTGCCGCGTCGCTGCGCATTCCGTTTCCTGCGGCATTCTGTCGGTCACTGGCTGAAGATCTCCAGCCATTGCAGACCATCGACGCGCGCTTTGACGAGGAGGCGCTCACCTGGCGTCTCTTCACGCTGCTCGAAAACGATGCCTTGATGCAGGAGGTGGTGTTCGAGCCATTGCGGCAATTTCTCTCCAGCTCCGACCCGGTGAAACGCTATGGGTTGGCCCGCCGGATCAGCGCGCGGTTCGACGAGTATCGACTCTATCGTCCGCACTGGCTCCTCGACTGGGAAGCGGATGAGGATGAGGGGGGCGGCAGGGCGCACGTTGCGCCAGATCTCGCACATGCGGCCTGGCAACGTGCCCTCTGGCGCCGGCTCGTTGAGGGCCACGGGCCACAGCCGCTGCACTTTGCGCGCTGGTTTCTGCAGACGATCGAGCGACTGGAACAGGCCTCGGCGGCCCCTGCGGGGCTGCCTGCGCGGCTCTCGGTGTTCGGCGTCTCCACCCTGCCACCGCTCTTCATCCGCTTGCTGCAGGCCGTAGCCAGGTTCGTACCGGTGCGTTTCTACGTCCTGGTACCCGATGGAGAGAGTTGGCGCTCCGGCGCCAACCGTTCGCCGTTGTTTGAACAGTTCGGACATGCATCGCGCGAACTCCTCGAACTGCTGACAACGTCGCACGTCGGGGCCATCTCGTCGCACCAGGTTCTCGAAACAAGACAGAGTACTGTCTGCACCCAGCGCCATCTTGAGGCGGTGCGCAGGCCGGGCCAGAAGCTGCTGCATCGGTTGCAGGAGGCATTGCGTTCGCCGTCAGAGATCGCGGATGGTCTGCCGGTGGCGGCGGATGACCGATCGGTCAGCGTTCATGTCTGCCATTCGCCGCTCCGCGAAATGGAGGTGCTGCGCGATCACGTGCTGGATGCGTTTGCCGCGGACCCATCGCTCCGCCCGCACGATATCCTCGTGATGGTGCCTGATGTGGAGCGATACGCGCCGCTTGCTGCGTCGGTGCTCGGCGAAGCCGTCTCGGGTCAACGCGCCGGTATCCCGTTTCGGGTGGCTGATCGGGCATTGGCACGGGAGTCGGCACCGCTACAGGCCTTTGAGCTGATATTGGACTTGGTGACATCTCGATTGCCTGCGAGCGATATCCTGCGTCTGCTCGCATTGGCCCCGGTGCGGCGTTCGGTCGGTATCAGTGCCGCGCAGGCGGAACACATCGGAGCGTGGGTGCAGCGCGCTGGTGTCTGCTGGGGGTGGGATGCAGAAGACCGCGCTACGCGCCAGGCGCTTCCGGCATTCGAGGAGAATAGTTGGCGGGTCGGTCTTGATAGGTTGCTGCTAGGGTACGCGGCGGGACCAGTTGAGACCCTGATCCACGGACAACTTCCGGTTGCCGGTGATCTGGTGGGCGAGAGCGACCTGCTCGGCGTCTTTATCGAGTGGGTGGAGCATCTGGAAGTACACCTCCGCGTTCTTCGAACGCCGCACACCCTTGCTGAATGGCCGGCTGTTCTCGAATCGGCTTTCACCTGGGCCGTCCAGCCCGACGGCGTGGCCGAGCGCCGCACTGCGGAGGAGATCCTCGAGGGGATTCGGGCACTCAGCAGGGGTTTTTCAGGCTCAACGCGGACAGGCACGGCACACCCCGCTGACGCCGCCCCAGTGTCTCCACGTCAGGTGCCATACGGCGAGGTGCGGGATGGACCAGAGAGCGCGGTGGTGGACTTCGCGGTCGTGCGGCACTGGCTGACAGTGATGCTGAAGAGCCAGGACCACGCCACAGGATTTCTCAGCGGCGGTCTGACGCTCTGTGCCATGAAGCCCATGCGTGCGATCCCCCATCGGGTGATCGCGATGCTCGGCCTGGACGATCGCAGCTTTCCGCGCCGAGAGAAGCGACCGGCCTTCGATCTCATCGGGAGTCATCGGGAGCCTGGCGATCGTGATCCGCGCAGTGATGATCGGCAGTTGATGCTGGATACCATCCTCAGCGCGGAGGATCGCCTGCACATTTCCTACGTAGGTCGCTCGCAGACGAACAACTCGGAGATTGCGCCCTCCATTGTCGTGGCGGAGCTGCTGCACACAGTGGAGAAGCTCGCGCAGATTCAGGACGGCCATCGGCATCCCCTGCTGCGCGTGGAGCATCGGCTGCAAGCGTTCAGCAGGTCCTACTTCACCCCGTCGGCAGCGGATCCCTCCTCGCCGCTCTTCAGTTACGATGCCCCCCTCGCACACAGTCTGTCTGTCGCGGGGGAGGCGCTCGTGGAGCGGCCGTTCGTTGACGAAGACTTCCTCCCGGCGGTTGGCATGGCGGCGGCTGCAGTGGTGTCGCGGCCAGAGCGTCTGGAGATTGCGCTCGATGATCTCGTGGCCGCGTGGTGCAATCCGTCGCAATTCCATGCCCAGCATGTGCTGCAGATCTCGCTACGGGATACGCAGGAGCAGGTGCCAGACGTGGAACCAATGACGGTGGATAAACTCCTCGGCACCCGCGTCCAGCAACGCATGCTCGAAGATATCCTGCATCGCAGGGTATCCGCGGATTCACGCCGAGCACTGGTAGAGGCTTCTGGAGAACTCCCGCCCGGTCCACTCGGCGAGGCATGGTACGAGCGCCTCGTCCGACGAATGGCGCCGTTGGTCGCGCATGTCGGGGCCCCCGAATTTCTGGAACCGCTCACCGTAAATGTCGAAGGGGCAGCCTGGCAGCTCGTTGGGCGTCTCGATTTCCAGCGTCCGGATGAGCAGTGGCACGTGCGGGCCGCCGCTTGTAAACCCAAGGACCTTGTCCGAGCCTGGATCGCTCACCTGGCGCGTGCCGCGATGGGCGGCAAGGGACCAACACGGGTGTTGGCGCTCGATGCGGTGAGCTGGTTC